>CANPXI010000013.1 GCA_947585885.1 uncultured Bacilli bacterium | reverse complement strand
CAAATAGAGTAATGGAAAGTATAACTACATTTATTACTAAGAAATTAGGTTTAAAAGTAAATGTGGAAAAGAGTAAAGTAGCAAAACCAACACAAATAAAATATTTGGGGTTTGGCTTCTATTATAAAAATGGTAAATGCAAACCTAAGCCACATATAAAATCAATTGAGAAGTTCAAAAGAAAACTAAAAGAGATACTTATAAGAAGTAAGAGTATGAGATTAGACAAAAGACTACTCAAAATAAAACAAATAATATATGGGTGGGTTAATTACTTCAAAATTGCAGATATGAAAACACTTCTTGATAAAATAGACCAATGGGTAAGAAGAAAACTCAGAGTTATCATATGGAAACAATGGAAAAAGATAAGGAAAAGATACACTTGTCTTAGGAAATTGGGAATAAATCATGAAGACGCCTATATGGTGGCAAACTCAAGAAAGAGTTATTACCATGTAGCACATACAAGAGTAATAGAAAATGCAATTTCAAAAGAAAGACTAAACAAAAGAGGTCTAGTCAATTCATTAGACCATTATCTAAAAGTACATATTATTATAAATTAAACCGCCGTATACCGAACGGTACGTACGGTGGTGTGAGAGGGGAAAGTATTCAGGAGAAATCTTGAAAAGTTTTCTCTACTCGATTATAAAAGAAAGGATATAAAGATGCAAGATTATAAATTTAATTTTGAAATAGATGGAAAATCTTATGATTTGGTTATTAGTTTAAATGTATTACAAGAAGTTCAAAAGAAATATGGAACAGTACAAAAATGGGGAGAACTAACAGGAGGTAATGAAACTGAAGTTAATATTGAAGCTTTAATATTTGGATATACTGCTATGTTAAATGAAGCTATAGATATTAAAAATCAAGATTTATCAGAAGAACAAAGATTACCATTTTATACTGAAAAACAAGTTGGAAGAATTATAACTTCATTAGGTCTTAGAAAAGCTACAGAAGTTATGAATAATGCAGTAGTTAATGGCACAAAATCAGACGATTCAAAAAACGTATAATCCACGAGGAAGAAGATAAACCTATTGATTTCTCGTGGTTTGTATTTATAGGCTTATGTAAATTAAAAATACCAACAGAAAAAGAAATATTTCATATGACTTTAAGAAAATTTAATCAATTATATGATCATTATAAAAATTATTATGATTTTGAAAAAACTGGTAGAACATTTAAAGAATTAGAAGAAGCTTCAATGAAAGAGGAAGAATGGCTACCATAGAAAGGAGAAATGTAAATGGCTGGAACATTTGGTGGGGCAATAAAGTTAAGTGGCGAAAGTGAATATCAAAAAGCTTTAAAAAATATTACTCAAAATTTAACAGTATTGTCTAGTTCAATGAAAGTATTAACTTCTAGTTATGATGTCAATAATGAAAGTGTATCAACTTTGAGTGCAAAAAACGAAATTTTATCCGAAAAATTAAAAGCACAATCCAAGGCTGTTGAAGAAGCCGAAAGAATGCTAAATGAAGCCAAAGAAAGTACAGATTCTAATGCTACTACTATAAATAAGTGGCAAAACGAATTAAATAAAGCTCAAGCAGAAGTTAATAAAACTACTAAAGAGATAAGTGATAACGAAGAAACTATGAATGCTTTAAAAAGTGCCAATGTTGAAACAACTAATGAATTAAAAGAGTTTGAAAAAGCTGAAAATGATGCAGGGACTGGTGCTTTAAAACTTGGAGATTTAATTAAGGGGAATTTAATAAGTGAAGCTATATCATCAGGATTTAAAAAAATGGTTAGTCTTGCTAAAGAATTAGGAACTGCATTAATTGATATTGGTAAACAATCTCTTACAAGTTATGCTGATTATGAGCAATTAGTAGGTGGTGTAGATACTTTATTTAAAGATAGTTCTAAAACTATTCAACAATATGCTAATAATGCTTATAAAACTGCAGGATTAAGTGCTAATCAATATATGGAGACTGTTACTTCATTTTCTGCAAGTCTTATTCAAAGTTTAGATGGTGACACTAAAGCTGCTGCAGAAGCAGCAAATTTAGCTATTACTGATATGTCAGACAATGCTAATAAAATGGGTACAGATATGTCTATGATACAAAATGCATATCAAGGATTTGCAAAACAAAATTATACAATGTTAGATAACTTAAAATTAGGATATGGTGGAACAAAAACAGAAATGGAAAGACTTATATCTGATGCTAATAGAGTAAAAGAAGCGAACGGTGAAATGGCTGATTTATCTATTGATAGTTTTGCAGATATCACAGAAGCTATCCATATTATACAAACAGAAATGGGCATTACAGGTACAACAGCATTAGAAGCTGATAAAACAATAAGTGGATCTATTAATTCTATGAAGTCTGCTTGGCAAAATTTATTAACAGGTTTTGCTAATGGGAATGCCGATTTAGGTCAATTAGTAACTAATTTGATTGATAGTGTTTTAACTGTCGGAGATAATGTTCTTCCAGCAGTAGATCAAATTGTTAATAGTATTATGGAGGCATTACCAAAAATACTTAATGGAATAATTGATAATTTACCTAAATTTTTATCGGCTGGTACAAATATATTAAATTCTTTAATTTCAGGTATAAATCAAAATCTGCCAGCAATAATGAATGCCGTAATGCAAATAATAACTACTCTTACATCAGCACTTATTCAAAATTTACCTCAAATACTACAAATGGGTATTCAAATAATAGTTTCTTTAATACAAGGTATTTCTCAACAATTACCAACTTTAATTCCACAAATAATTGATGCAGTTTTGTTAATGGCTGAAACATTAGTGGATAACATAGATTTAATTATTGATGCTGGTATTCAATTAATAATAGGTCTTGCTGAAGGATTAATTGAGGCATTGCCAGATTTGATTGATAAAATACCTGTAATAATAGATAAATTAATTACAGCCATAACTGATAATTTACCTAAATTAATAGAAACTGGTATTACACTGATAGTTAAATTAGCTGAAGGATTAATTAAAGCTATTCCTCAATTGGTATCAAAAATCCCACAAATTATTACTTCTATAGTTAAAGGGTTTACAAATGGAATGTCTTCTATAAAGGATATAGGTAAAAATTTAGTAAAAGGACTATGGGAAGGTATTAATAATACTGTTGATTGGATAATGGGTAAAATCAAAGGATTTGGAAAGTCAGTTATAAATGGTCTTAAAGATTTCTTTGGTATACACTCACCATCAACTGTATTAAGAGATAATATTGGTGTTAATATGGCTAAAGGTATTGGTGTAGGTTTTGAAAATGAAATGAAAGATGTAAACAAAGAAATACAAAAAGCATTACCTACTGATTTTGATTTAGATACTAATGTAAATGTTAACAAAAATATAGATTCTAATAAATTTAGTGAAAATTCTAATTTTGGATTAGCAGTGGAAGCATTTAAAGTGGCATTAAAAGATATGAAAATTGTACTCGATGATGAAGTAGCTGGATCATTTGTAGAAAATACAATGGAAAGGGTGATTTATTCGTGAGTTATATAATATGGAAAGGGGTTAATAGTAATTCAATAAAAGGTTTAATTATAAGTAAATTACCAGCTATTTCTAAACCAAATATAAGAACAGAAAGAATAGAAATTGATGGTGTAGATGGCGATATTATTAATGAACTAGGCTATGAGTCATATGATAAAACATTAGAAATATCTTTAAGCTACAATTATGATATAAATGAAGTTATTAAGTATTTTACTGGTGAAGGTAATCTTATATTATCTAATGAAGATGATAAATATTATAAAGCTAAGATAGTTGATAAAATAGATTATGAATCTTTATTGAGATTTAAAACTGCAAAAGTTAATTTTCACGTTCAACCTTTTAAATATAAAGTAAATGAGGAAAGTGTTAGTGGAGAGAGTGAAATAGAAGTAAATAATGAAGGGTTAGAAAATTCAAAGCCATTAATTAAATTAACAGGTAATGGAACTGTTAATTTTTATTTGAATGATATTCAAGTTTTTACCTATACGTTTGATGAAGATAAGACTGTATATATTGATAGTGAACTTCAAGAAGCATATTATGAAAATAAACTTAAAAACCGTAATATGACAGGTGAATTTCCAATCTTAATTTCAGGAAAAAATAATGTAAGATGTGAAAACACAACATTAGAAATTTATCCTAATAGTAGGTGGTTATAATGATAAAATTATATGATTCTAATGAAAAGTTATTTAATAATAATGGGTTAAAAATTCTTAAACCTTATAAATGTATATTGTATAAGGAAGATAATGGTGATTATTATATAGAAATAGAAGATACTGTAAATAACCTAGACTATTATCAAGCAAATATGATAATAAAGTGTCCTACACCTTTTCCAGAAGGTGAACAATGTTTTAGAATTGGTGGACAACCTGAAAAAAGTACTTCCAAAATTAAGATTAAGGCAAAACATATTTATTTTGATAGAGCTAATTATATTATTGACGATAGAAATATTGTTGATAAAGATTGTAATTATGCATTAGATCATTTAAATACTAATGCTGATATAGAATCACCATTTACTACTAGTTCTGATATTACTTCTATTAATTCTTATAGGTGTGTTAGAAAATCATTACAAGAAGCTGATAATGTATTAATTGAACGTTGGGGAGGACATTTAGTTAGAGATAATTTTAAAGTAGCAATTAATAAAACTATAGGAACTGATCGTGGGGTAACACTTAAATATGCGAAAAATATTACTAATATTAATGCTACAGAGAATTGGGATGATGTAATTACTAAAATCCTTCCAGTTGGAAAAGATGGAGTACTTTTACCTGAAAAATATATTGAATTAGAAGAAAAATTATATGATATTCCTTTTACTAAGGTTGTATCCTTTTCTCAAGATTTAGAAAAACTTGATACTGAAACTGATGAACAATTTAAAAATAGGTTGATCACAGATTTAAGAAAACAAGCAGTGGAATATCTAAATAATAATAAATTACCAAAGGTTAATTATACTTTATCAGCCCATCTTGAAGAAATTACAGATGTTGGTGATACTATTTATGTAGAGCATCCAAAGTTAAATATTTCTTTAACTACCAATGTAATTTCAATAAAATATGATGTTATTTTAAATAAGTATAAAAGTATTGAATTTGGTAATTTTAAAAATTCTTTAAAGAATTTAATTAAGGATGTTAATAAAAATACTGAGCAATTAGTAGAGTCTATGTCTAATGATACTAAAGCTTTTCTAGAAGAAGAATTAAAAAATGCAGCAGCTACTATGTGGGAAGCTTTAGGAAATAGTTATGTTATATATGATGGAGATAAAATTTTAGTTTTAGATTCATTACCAAAAGAAAATGCTAAAGACGTAATATTGATTAATTCAAAAGGTATAGCATTTGGGCATGAAGGTATAAATGGTAATTTTACATCAGCTTGGACAATAGACGGAACTTTGGATATGCAAAATATAAACGTTGTAAATCTTGTCGCTGATATGATTAAAGGTGGAACACTTAAATTAGGTGGTAAAGGTAATACTAATGGTGTTATAGCAGTTTATGATACTGATGGAAATGTAATAGCCACAATTGATAATCAGGGTATAAATTTTGTTATTGAACAAAGACAAACAAATTTAAAAGAAATAATTGATAGTATAGATTTATTTAGTACAGACTTAGATATATATAACTTGACAATACCATGTAAAGGCTACATTCCTTTGGAAACAAAGGATTTTTTTATTAATCATTATTCTTATTTTAAAGGTAAGCAAGTATTTGTTACACCTACCTTAAAAGAACAAATAGAAGGCTTGACAATAGAACTTACAGAAAATGATATCAAAGTGTCAACTGATAGTTCTATAGCCATATCTAATATATCTAACGAGTTAATTCTTACATTTGAGTATAGTGATGGAACAAGTAAATATTCACTTCAAAAGAAAGTAATTATTACTTTAGTACAAAAAGGCGAAGATGGAGCTAAAGGAGAAAAGGGAGAAGACGGAGCTCCAGGAAGAGACGGAGCACCTGGTAAAGACGGTGCACCGGGAGTACAAGGACCACCCGGAGAAAACGGTCAGTCTACTTACTTTTATGTTAAGTATTCAGTTAATGAAAATGGTAATCCTATGTTAGATGCACCAACAGCTGATACCAAATATATAGGTGTGGCAACTACAACAGCAGAAACACCTCCTACAACTTATACAGCTTATACCTGGTCTCTTATAAAAGGTGCTGATGGTAAAGATGGTATTAATGGTAAAGATGGTACTAATGGAACACCTGGTACTCCAGGGGCTGATGGAAGAACACCATACTTACATATTATGTACTCAGAAGATGGAGAAACTTTTACACCTGAAGATGAAAATTATGCTTTAGGTAAAAAGCCAAGTGATTATCGTGGTGAGTATGTTGATTATACAGAAGAAGATAGCACTAATTTTGAAGATTATGAGTGGTATTACCTAAATAGAAATGTAGACGATAAAATAAGTGATTTACAATCACAAATAAACACCAATGATACAAATGCAAATAACAACTATCAAGATATGTTAGGAAGACTTAATAACTATGCAGATAAAGAAAGTGTTAATACACTAATTCAAAAAGTAGAAGTAATACAAAGTTCTACCGATTACACGATAGAAGTAATTAAAGATATACAACAAAACGGTGTAGATAGAGTTACTACTCAAAATAGTTTTACTTTTAACGAATACGGATTAAACATTGATGAAAATGGCGCACCTGTTTCTAATACTCAAAATTCTTATGGTATGACAATAAAGGATAAAAATAAAAATGAAGACCTATTATTTGCTGGATATGACAAAGAAACAAACGAAACAGTAGTTAAAACAAATAAAATGACTGTTGGAAAAAGTTTAGACATACCAAGGTCAAGATTTGAAGCTTATGATAGCCCCAGATTTGGTAAATCAACTGGGGCTTATTCGTAATAGAAGGAGGTTAATTTATGATTTTTACAAAAAATTTAAGTGGTGATAGTAGATTAACTATAACTCTTACTGTTAATGAGGTAAAGACAACAGATAATAAAGATTATGATATAACGAATAATACAAGTGATGTTTCTTATTCGTTAGTTTTATCTAAAACAGGTGGTAGTGCTTATGATTTATATGAAGAATCAAGATGTAGAGTAACAATTAATGGAAGCGATGTTTTCAATAAATTGATATCTTATGATTTAAGAAATAAAACTTCTCAAACATTAGCAAGTGGATATGTTAGAAAAATAAAACACGATGATGATGGTACAAAGAAAATAAATGTTAGTGGATATTTAGATTTATCTTCTAATAGTAAAGGAAGCGCAACTGCTTCTGGTACGATGGAATTAAAAGTAATACCTAGAATGACTAATTGCCCTAAACTAACGGGTGATATAGAAAGTATATATTTCTTACCACTTAACCCAGCACTACCTAATGCTAAACATTCACTGAAGGTTACTTTTGGTAGTCTTACGGGCTATGTTAATGAAATGGGAATAATACAAAATCAAGAATTTATTTTATCTAATTATAATATTCCTGTTGAATTTAACTCATCAATATATGATCAATTTACTGGAAAGAGTATAACAGGTAAAATGGTCTTAACAACATATGACTCGGATGATACAAAAATAGGAACTACTGAAGCTGATATAACAGCAAATTGTAATGCAGATAAGTGTAGTCCTTATGCTGTTGGAAGTATAGAAGATGTTAATACTGTTACAACTGCATTAACAGGTAATTCTAAAAAGATTGTTAAAGGTTTTAGTAACGGGAAAATAACTTTAACTACATTAAGAGCTTCTAATTCAACATTAGATAAAAATAGCAGTATAACAGCACGATTAATTAATGGTAATGCTTTTTCAGGAACTACTTATACAATAAATGGAATAACAAATTCAGTAGTCACTTTATTATTAACAAATAGCAGAGGTTTTTCTACTACTTACACAATAGGTGATTTAAGTAATTTGATTAATTATTTTCAACCATTGATTGCTTTAAATGCTGAAAGATTAAATAGTACCAGCAATACAGTTAATTTAACTTATAGTGGTACTTTTTTTAATCAAAGTTTTGGAAAAGTAGCCAATACACTGGCTTTAAAATGGTTTTATAAATCTGAAACTGATACAAGTTTTAAAGAGGGAGGAACAATAACTCCAACAATAAGTGGAAATAACATAACAGAAAAAACAATTACTTTAAATGGTTCATTCAGTTATCAATCAAATTATAGATTCAAAATAGAGGCTACTGATAAACTGGGAGCATTTCTTATAGAAGACCCAGTAACAGCAGGTATTCCTAATTACGATTGGGGAAAGAATCATTTTGAACATAATACTAATTTGTATTGTAATAAAGATTTAGAAGTAACAGGTTCTATGAGTTTAGGTTCAGGAATCGTTTTACCATTAATAAAAGTCGGAGAATGGGAGGGATAAATATGAAAAAAAGATACAATAAGTTACTTGACAGGATATGTGAGTTTGGTATAATGTTACAAACAAACAAACAAACAAACAAACAAACAAACAAACAAACGATTACTATGTTCAAGGAAAGGAGGACGTTGGTTTTACCATAGTTCTTCTTTCTTTATACTCTCTTTTAAGAAAGGGGGTATTTTTTAGAATAGTAGGTGATTATAATGGCTAAAAATAGCGATTATGATTTACCCACAAATTGTTATATTAGAAGTAAAAATATTTCTCATAATGGAAAACCACTTTCTGAAAGTATAGACATTAATATTACAACAGATGGGGAGCCAGTAAAATGTGGTTTTAAAATTGATAATCATGATGTTTATGTAAAAAGAATAAGTTTAAAAAATTTACCTAATAAAGGTGAAGTATGGTTTGATATAGGTATAGATTTTAAGAAAATAGAAATAATTGGTTTTTTGGGAGCAATTACTAGATGGAACAACAGTGAAAGAATACCTTTACCGTTTATATGGGGAGATACAAATAGTGTTGCAAATTATGTCGCAGTAATTGCAAGTTCAAATGGAAATACTGTTGGAATAAGAACAAACAGAACCGATATTTCGAATTATACAGGTGCATTAAATATATATTTTTACTATTTATAACAAAATCTAAAAAGAAGAATATGGCAATATATAAATTTAATAATAATTATTTAGATAGTAATAGTGTAGCATATGATAGTAAAACAACTGTTAAAGAGATTTTAGATAAATTTAAATTAATAAATTTTATTGATGAGGTAACTTTTAACGAGAATGGTGTTAAAGAACACTGTATGTTCGTAAAGCAAGGAAATATGATATATATTTCATATCAAGGTGAAGCAAAAACTCATAAAAAAGGAGATTTAATATTTACAGTACCAACAAAATATGCCCCTACAAGTGCTCAAACTTTTACTCCATTTGTATGTAATACTTTAGCATATGGATGTATATACATTGACCAAAATGGGAGAGTATCTGTAGACCAAATATCTTCTACTTCAGCATCAGGACGTCTTTATTTTGAATTACACTATTATATACCATAATTATTTTAACCAACATTATAAAAATGGCTATATATAAATTTAATAATAACGATGTATTAAGTAGTGAATCAATATTACATGAATTTAAAACTGATTCAAGTAAAAAATTATTAAGCGAAATAATAAATGAATTATCAAATAATAAAGATGTATATTCTTATAATGAAACACTAACTAATAAAGTGTGGGTAGATGGTAAACCTATTTATAGAAAGGTTATAGATTGTGGTAATATGCCTTCTAATAGCACTAATAAAGTTGTAAATCATAACATTTCTAATATAGATGAAATAATTTCATGTATTGGTAGGGCAACTAATGATAGTTGTTATTTTAATATGCCTTATCATGGAACTATAAATGCATTTCAAAATGCACCGTTTCAAATTAGAGGTTTTAAAGATCATATAGATATAGGTACAGCATCTACCAATTATACACATTATCAAGTTTTATGCATATTAGAATATACAAAAAATTAATAGGGAGGAAAGAATGGAAAATATAACATTAGGTTTTATAAAAGAAATTTTGGTGTTTCTAGCAGCTTTTATAACTGCAGGTGGAACTATTTTAGTTTTAGCTAATAAAGTATTAAAAAATCAAATAATAAAGAATATAGAGCCTTTAAATAAAGAACTTAAAAATGAAATATTAGCAACTAGAGAAGATATAAAAGAAGTAAAAATGGAAGTAAAAAAGATGGACATAGCACAATGCCAAAACTTTCTTGTCAGGTGTTTTAATGATTTAGAAAATGGACTTGAATTAGATGAAACAATAAAAGAAAGAATGGGAGAATGTTATGACCATTATACTCAGGATTTAAAGCAAAATTCTTATATACATAAAAAGTGGGATAAGTTAATGAAATAAACGCCAATAGGTTGTTTTTTTATATGGAAAAGGAGAGTGAAAAATTATGAACATTGAATTGTTAAAGCAAGTCTTAATAGTGGGAATTGCAAGCGGTATTGTAAGTACTGGTATAGTACAAAAAATTAAGGAAGGATTTAAATTTAAAAACAGCAAAATAATTGTATTAGTATCTTTTGTTACTTCTATGATAGTAGGAACATTATTTAGTTTAAGTTTTACTGAATTAAGTATCTTAAATTCATTATGGGTAGGCTTGGTGACATTTTTAGGAGCAGATACTATTTACAAAGCATTTGAAGATAAAATATTTAAAAGCTTCAGCAATTTAGATTCAACTGAAACAAAAGAAAAGATTGATAAATAAGGAGGAATAAGAAATGGAAGAAGTAAAAAGTGAAGGAACAATAAAAGAAGAAGACAAATTAAAATTAGACGAAATAACAAAAAAAACAGAAGAAGAATTATTTAATGGAAAGGAGGCAGGAGAAGATGAGTAATAGTAAATTAGTTAATTATACTAAATTATCACCAAATTGTAATAAACCTAGAAATCATAAAATAGATAAAATAACTATACACCATATGGCAGGTAATTTAAGTGTAGAAACTTGTGGAAATGTTTTTATGAATAGGGAAGCAAGTGCTAACTATGGAATAGGTTCAGATGGTAGAGTTGGTTTATATGTAGAAGAATGTAACAGAGCATGGACTTCTAGTAATTCAGCTAATGATAATAGAGCAGTAACTATCGAAGTAGCTAATGATGGAGGAACAAATACTAACTGGCATGTTTCTGATACAGCACTAGTTAAATTAATAGATTTATGTGTTGATATATGTAAACGTAATGGTATTTCTAAATTAAATTATACAGGAGATGCAAATGGAAACTTAACAAGACATAATATGTTTATAGCTACAACTTGTCCGGGACCTTACTTACAAAGTAAATTCCCATATATAGCAAGTGAAGTTAATAAAAAACTTGCTGAAACTCCAACACCAACTCCAGAACCAACACCTACAGAAGATATAAACGTAGGAGATAAGGTATTAGTTCTAAATGGTGTTGCAACAGCTGATAGTTATGGTGGTGGTGCTAGTACTTCACCATATACAGGTGATATAAATGACCCAGATAATATAAGATATGTAACAATAAAAACTGATTTATCACGTCCAAGACCATATCATATATCAAAAGGAAAAGTACAAGGAGACGGAGATAGAGGTTGGGTATCAAGAAGTCAAATAAAAAAGATATAAAATAAAAGAGAGTAAGTAGTACTAATTAAAGTATTTACTTACTCTTCTTTTTTTTATGGGTGTAAATTCTTAAATACTAATTCAAGCAAATGTGATTTGCTTGAAAAAGCAAAATGTAATCACAAAGAAGTAGGAGGTGATTTTGTGATAATTTTATATGTTAAACTAGGAAAATTTATAGTATATATAAAATTTTTAAAACACACTCCTTAATTAGAGTGTATCACATTTTGCTTAACTTTTAAATAATTTAATTTAAATTTCATTGGTATGTAGTAAATTATTATTATAACATTATTGTACTAATTCCTCGGTTCCAATATCAGATAGCAATGCTCTTCCTTTTTCATCTGGCATAGTAAATCTTTGACATAAATATCTTATAGAAGCAGCAAGTTCGCCATTAGCTCCACCTAGTTGCTCATTTAAAAGTTTTGCCATTCTTATATCTTTTTTTCTTATATTAATTGGGTATTCTAACATTTTCTCATATTTAAACATTATTTCTTACCCCCTTCGTTTACCCATGGCCATGGGTCTTTAGTCCACATATAAGTGTTATAGTATTCTGTTTCAGTTACGCATAGTGGGCCATAGTTCTTTTCATACATTTCTTTATACTTTTTAAGTTCTTCTACAGTTTTTTTGAATTCTTTATACATTTCTAAATCATTACTATTTACGTCTAAATATAAAGTTAAATCAACTACTTTAAATGAAAGTTCTTGTATTTTTAGAAGTAGTTCATCTTTATCTCCTTTTACAACTACATTATATACATAGTTTTTATATGGAACGTAAATACCTTTAAACATGTTACCTTTATTTAAACCTTCTTTTGCTGTAAATAAAGCATCACTTGTTTTTCTAAAGTTATTTATATTTATGTTATCGATATTAAGTAAAAGATCTGTATCCCATATTTTAGTTTCTTCATTAGATAATTTGTTTTCATATTTATTTGTTTCATCATAAATATTAGTTAAATTATCTCTTTCGTCATAATACATTTTTATCCCTCCTTGTGTATTTTATGTACTTTATTCTTTATAGTAAGGGCTAATGTTTATTTTTAGTGTAAATTTAACAGTTATATATTGAATTAAAATAAGCAGTAATGTAAAATAAAAAATAGGTGAATAAAATGAATTATAAGATTACTTCAAATAGTGATATGGATACTATTGAACTTGCTCAAAATATTGAAAGTGAAAAATTTCCTAATATGGTAATTTGCCTAGAGGGAGATTTAGGTAGTGGAAAAACTTTATTTACTAAAGCTTTTGCTAAAAGTATGGGAATAAACGAAAACATTACTTCTCCAACATTTAATATTATTAAAGAGTATGAAGGAGAGTTAAAACTTTTTCATATGGATGTTTATAGATTAAATGAAGTTAAGGAAGATTTAGGGATACCTGAATATTTTAAGAAAAAAGGTGTTACTATTATTGAATGGGCTGATTTAATTAGTGATATTCTTCCTAAAAAGAGATTAGATATTAAGATTAAGATAGTGGATGAAAACAAAAGAATTTTTACTATTACTCCTTACGGAGAAGAATACGAAGATTTATGTCAAAGAGTTTTGTAACTCTTTTTATTTTATTTGTCTTTAAAAAATGGTAAAATATATGGGTAGGAGGGCTTTTATGTATACTTTATTTATTGATACTCATGGTGAAGTTATTACTGTAAGTTTATATAAAGATGGTAATGTTATAAAGAAAGAACAAGAAAGTGAGTACTCTCATGCTGTTTTTTTAGCGCCTATGATTAGAAGTATTTTAAAAGAAAATAATGTAAGTTTTAGTGATATTAAAAATATAGTCGCTATTAATGGACCAGGAAGTTTTACTGGACTTAGAATTGGACTTTCTGAAGCTAAGACAATAGCTTATTCTTTAAATATACCTATTTATTTAGTTAGTACATTAGATGCTTATTTAGTTAGTGATGAAAATAAAGATAAAGTAGCCATTATAGAAGATAATAAGGGGTATTATGTTAAAGAATGTGTAGATGGAAAACTAAAAGAAGAAGTTTATTTAACAGATATAAGTAGTTATAATAATAAATATATAGTAGGAGAAAATTTAGATATTGAGAAAATAATTCTTTATGCTTTAGAAAAAGAAAGTGTTAACCCTCATTTAGTAAGAGCAAATTATGTTAAGAAAATTGAGGTAGAAAAGTGATTAAAGAAGTAGATCTTGGTAATTATAAAACTAATTTTGTTTATTATTTAAGTAATAAAGAAGTAGGATATATTACTACTGAAGAAGTAGTTGATGTAGTAAATGTAACTAACGTTTATGTTGAAATGGAGTTTAGAAAAAAGGGTATAGCTACTGAGTTAATGAGTTTTATTTTTAAAAAGTATAAAGGTAATAAGTTAAAGTTTATGCTTGAAGTTAGAAGTAAAAATGAAGCGGCTATTAATTTGTATAAAAAGTTTAATTTTGAAGTTATTCACACTAGAAAAAATTATTATAAAGATGATGATGCTTTAATTATGGAGGCGTATTTATGAAAGACATTTATATTTTAGCAATTGAAAGTAGTTGTGATGAGACAAGTGTTAGTATTGTTAAAAATGGGAAAGAAGATATTAGTACAGCTACTAATACTCAGATAGATACACATAAGTTATATGGTGGAGTTGTACCAGAAGTAGCAAGTCGTTTACATTTAGAGAATATTACTTTAGTAATAGATGAAGCACTTAAAAAGGCTAATATGAAAGTAAGTGATATGGATGCAATCGCGGCTACTTATAGTCCAGGACTTCTTGGTAGTTTATTAGTTGGGCTTGAAGCAGCAAAAGCACTTTCTTTAGTTTATGATAAACCATTTATTAAAGTTAATCATATGATGGGCCATATATGCGCGAATAATATTGGAAATAGTTTAGAATACCCTTTAATTTCTTTAATTATTAGTGGGGGACACACTGATTTAATTTATATGGAAAATGAAAGTAGTTTTAAATATATTGGACAAACTTTAGATGATGCAGTTGGTGAATGTTTTGATAAGGTTGCAAGAATTTTAGATATGCCTTATCCTGGAGGACCTAATATAGAAAAACTTGCTAAAATGGGTAAAGATAGTTACCCTATGCCAGAGCTTTTAAATGATGAAACTTGTAATTTTAGTTTTAGTGGAATTAAAAGTTATGTTAATAATTTAGTTCATAATACTAAACAAAGAGGTGGAGAAATTAATAAAGAAGATTTAGCTTGTTCTTTTCAAAATGCTGTTACTAAAAGTTTAGTTATGAAAACTAAGAAAGCTTTGGAACAATATAATGTTAAGAATCTTTGTATAGCAGGAGGAGTTGCATCTAATAGTTTTATTCGTGAAGAACTTATTAAAATGTGTGAAAGTATTAATGTTAAAGCAACTGTTCCATTAAAACAATATTGTACAGATAATGCAACTATGATAGGGGCTGCTGCTTATATTCTTTATAAGAATAATATGTTTAGTGATTTGGATGTTAATGCTAGTAGTCATGAGGTATTAGATTATTTAAATATAAATTAAAAGGTATAAAAAAACTTTTCTTGACAATAATAATATAGAATATTAAAATGTAAGTGTAAATAATAAAGGAGAAGAACTATGAAGACAATAATCTCTTTCGAAAATTTGATACTCGGGGGGGGTTAAAAACTAACTCTCATA
>CANPXI010000012.1 GCA_947585885.1 uncultured Bacilli bacterium | reverse complement strand
GAATACCTGATAAAACACTATCACTATTAGTAATTTCACACTTATCCATAATTGTTACAAATGGGTTATATTCTTTTTGATACTCTTTTGATAAATTAACTGCTTCATTAAATAAATCTAAACTACTTACCTTTTTACTATCAATTAAACTTCTTAACTCATCTATACTTTTACCACTTATCATTACTCCACCACCTTAGGGACTTTTATTTCATCATCCATCACATCTTTAGAATTACTTAATGCTTCTTCCTTACTAAGTTTCATTGTTACTTCATCTTTTCTTAAATAAGCATTTTCTAAAGGAAATGGATAATCGATTGGAGTGTACTTTTCTATTCCATCTATACTACCAAGTAAGTCCATTTGTTTAAACAAAACTAGAAATTCATTTTGTAAAGTTTCATACTCACTTTCTTTCATATCAAACATAAGTAAATTTGCATACTCTTTTAATTTTTCTATAGGAATCACTTCATTCACTTCCTTTTCACACTAAAAAATATACCACAAAAACTTTAATCTCACAACAAATGCTTGATATTTTTTAACTTTTTTAGTATACTTTACTAATGAAAGAAATGGCAACTTTGTTTAACTAATAACGTGTTTATTAATTAATACTTGATAAGTAACTAGCCATTAGTGAAAATCTCAAAATAAACACCCTATTAGCAAGAACACTGATAAACATACTTTCAAATATTATATAAGGAGGTGTTTATATGGCAAGATATACAGGTCCTGCATTCAAAAAATCTAGAAGACTTGGATTTAGTACATTAGAGTCTGGTAAAGAACTTAGAAAAAGAAATACTCTTCCTGGACAACACGGAACAAGTAGAAAAAAACTAAGTGAATACGGAATTCAAATGCAAGAAAAACAAAAAGTAAGAATTATGTATGGTCTTACTGAAAAGCAATTCAAGAAAACTTTTGAAGCTGCTGGTAAGAAAAAAGGTATACATGGTACTAACTTACTTATAATGCTAGAAAGCAGACTTGATAATATCGTATATCGTATGGGACTAGCTAAAACTAGAAGAGCTAGCAGACAACTTGTTAACCACGGACATATATTAGTTAATGGTAAACGTGTTGACATTCCATCATATCAAGTAAAACCAGGAGATACAGTAAGCGTTCGTGAAAGTTCATTAAATCATCCAGTTATAAAAGAATGTTTAGAAAATAATGCTAAAACAGTAAGCTATGTAACTTTTGATGCTAAAACTATGAGCGGTACTTATGTAAGATATCCTGAAAGAGAAGAACTTAATGCTGAAATTAATGAATCTCTAATAGTTGAATTCTATAATAGATAAAAACATCCTAGCGATGTTTTTTTATAACTAAAAAATGTTTAATTTGACTTAAACGTTTTAATTTTACTAAATATCTCTACTTCTTAAAAATGGTGGTAAGTCATCTATTAAACTACTACTATCACTACTACTTGTTTCAGTAGTTTCTGCATAAGTTTGATAAAGTGGTGTACTTTCATCTTCAAACCCAGTAGCAATAACTGTAACAATAGCTTCATCTGTTAAAGTATCATTAATAACAGCCCCAAATATAATATTTATATCTGTATTAGCTGCAGCTCTTATAACTTCAGCAGCATCTTCTGCTTCAAATAAAGTTAAACTATTTCCTCCAGTAATATTTATAATACAATCAGTTGCTCCATTGATAGTTGTTTCTAGTAATGGACTTGATACTGCTTGTCTAGCAGCTTCAATAGCGCGATTTTCTCCAAAACCAACACCAATACCAATTAAAGCTTGTCCTCTATTTTCCATAATTGCTTTTACGTCAGCAAAGTCTAGGTTAACTAGTCCTGGAACACTTATTAAGTCAGATATAGATTGGACACCTAATCTAAGAACATTATCAACTTCTTTAAATGCATCTGTCATTGGAGTTGATTTATCAATTAAATCTCTTAATCTATCATTTGGTATTACTACATAAGTATCAACGTGTTTCTTTAACTCATCAAGTCCAAGTAATGCATGGTCCATACGTTTTTTACCTTCAAACTTAAATGGCTTTGTAACAATAGCAACAGTAAGGCATCCTAGTCCTTGAGCTATTTCTGCTATAACTGGTGCAGCACCTGTTCCTGTTCCTCCGCCTAGTCCACAAGTAACAAATACCATATCAGCGCCTCTAAGTGCATCCTCAATTTCATTTCTACTTTCTAGTGCAGCCTCTCTACCAACTTCAGGGTCAGCTCCAGCTAATAGATGCTCCTATTTGTAATTTAGTTTCTGCTAAACTAGTATTTAAAATTTGTAAATCAGTATTAGCAACAATAAACTCTACTCCTTTAAGACCAGTCTCAATCATACGGTTTACAGCATTACATCCGCCTCCACCTACTCCAATTACCTTAATCTTTGCTATTTGTAACATTTCTAATGGGCTTTCTTGCATATTCTCACTCCTTAATTATCAAAAAAGTAACTGTATACTTTTCCTAATAAACTATTTCCATCTATTTTCTTCTTACTCATAAATAATTCTTCTTGTTCTTCTTCACTTATAGTTGATGCTTGCTTACCTCTAAATTTTAATTTTTCATAATATAATTTTATACTACCAAGTGCACTACTAAATCTATTATTTCTAACTCCTAAAGTATCTACTCTAGTAACATCCATATTCTTACCGAATACTTCACTATATACTTTATCAAATCCCTCTATCTCAGTAGTACCTCCTGTTATTATTATATAACTTATCTCTTTCTTTGTTAAGAGATTTATTTGTTTTTTTGATAGTTCTAATATTTCACGCATTCTAGAATAAACTATCTCGCTTACCTCATATTGATTTATTTTAATATGTTCATTATTCTTTGTCAAGCACTCTATAATCTCTCCAGTACTTGCTAAACTCTTATGTGCAAGAGCAAAATTTTCTTTTATTTTCCTGCTATCATCAATACTTAAGTCATATATATAACTTATATCTCTATCTATATTTTTTCCACCTATATCTAATACTTCAGTACTAACTAAAATATCTTCGTTTACTATACTAACCTCAGTCTTATTATCTCCTATATTGATAACTGCTCCTAGTTTATCACTGTATTCTTTCTTTCTAAACTCATAATAATCTGCTTGTCCACCAAAAGCAAAATCAACTACTTTTATACCTAAATTCTCTAAAATACTAATTAAAGTATAAACATTCTTTTTAGGTACAGTTCCTAAAATAACATTAGCGCTTAACTTAAAAGCTTCACGTCCCTTAGGATCTTTAACAACTTCACTCTCATTTATAATAAATTCAACTGGACTAACATTAATTAATTCCAAATTAGATTGTACCCTATTGTATACGCCAGCTTGAAGTGCTCTAGTAATATCTTCTCCAGTAACTTGTTTTTCTTCTCTAGTAATTGTAGTGTACCCTTCCCCCTTTATAAAGTCAGCATAATATGAAGGAGCAACAGCAATAACCTTATTTATCTTAATACCCAAAACATCTTCTGTTCTACTTATTGCTTCTTTTATACTCTCTAAAGCTTTCTCTCCGTCTACTATAAGTCCTTTCTTAATACCTTTAGACTTAACCATAGTACACGCTAAAACAAATAATTCATCTTTATAAACTTCTGCAACTAACACTTTAACACTATTAGAACCTAAATCTAAACTAGTAATTATTTGTTTCATCTTTCCTCTCCTTATTTTTACTAAAATCATTATACCAAATAATTTACTATTTTAAAAGAAAAAATAAAAAAAGATACTCTATTTTTCAAGAGCATCTAATATAATAGGTACAACTTGTTTCTTTCTACTAACTATTTTAGGAACAAATTCTCCATTTTGAAACTTAGGATTATTAAGTGCTTTACTTACTAAACTTAAGTCTTCTTCTGTAACAAGAATATAACTTCCATTACTAAGAATATCTGTAATAACAAATATAAAATAATCAAGTTTCATATTCTCTTTCTTTTCTTTAATAGCTTCTATATATTCTTCTTTTTTACTTAAAATACTTTCATAGTCCATTGTAAAAGCTTGACTAACTCCAAAACTAATGTCTCCTTCATTAAACACTTTTAAGTCTTCACTAATAACATTCATTACACTTAAGCCTTCTAAACTAGTACCTGCTTTAAACATATCTTTAGCATACTTATTTATATTTAAATTAGCTATTTTATTTAACTCTTTAATAACCTTTTTATCTATATCAGTAGTAGTTGGACTTTGTAAATTTAAAGTATCAGAAATAATACCACTTATCATTAACCCAGCCATTTGCTTTGTTATCTTTATTCCATTTTCTTTATATAAGAAATAAATAATCGTATTAGTACTACCTACTATCATATTTCTAAAGTTAATTGGTGCATTTGTGCTAATACTACCTATCTTATGATGGTCTACTACTTCAACAATTTCAGCTTCATCAAGTCCACTAGCGCTTTGTTCTGTTTCATTGTGATCTACCAAAATAACCTTTCTTTTACTTAACTTATTAATTTCACTCTTTCTAAGAAGCCCTAAACACTTACCATTTTTATCCACTACTGGATAGTTATCAATCTTTAAATTTTCACTTTTTTCTACAAAATCAGTATAATAATCATTATCTCTAACTATATAAGGCTCATTTATATTTAAAATATTCTTAATATAATTACTATATAAAATAATTCTAGAAGTTTCAAAAGAATTAAGTTTTGTTCTAATAATATTTACTTTATTCTTTCTTGCTAATTTAATATGTTCTTTCTTTATAACTGAGTCACCTATAACAATAATTAACTTAACCCTTTTATTAACACCTAAATCTATTATATAATGTCTATCTCCTACGATTAAAATATCATCACTTGTTAAATTAACAACGCTCTCAAAAGTAGAATGTGAAAAAGTAACTGCAGTAATTTTTCCCTTTATTTCATCATTTACTTTAACTATTTTTTCTCCATCTAAAGTTTTAAGAATATTATCATAACTAGTAACCAAATAATGTTCTTCTAAGTGTAAAAGTTTATTTAAAATATCTTTAGCAGTAATTAAGTTAATAAGTTTATTATTCTCGTCCACTATAGGAACACCAGTAGTATTTTCTTTTAACATATAGTTATAAACTTCTTCTATACTAGAGTACTCATTCATCATTAACTTTTTTCTATATTTTAAATCTTTAATCTTTAACTTAACATCATTTAAATACTTTGGTGTTTTTACTTTAAAATAATCTAAAACATACTTAGTTTCTTTATTAATATTACCAAGTACTCTCTCTTCTGCATTTATACCAATATTTCTCTTTAAATTAGCCAAAGTAATAGAAGCACATACTGAATCTGTATCTGGATTCATATGTCCAAAAACATAACATTTTTCCATAAATTTCACCCCAAAAACTAGTGTTAATAATAAAACAAAAATACTTAATAATCAAGTATTTTTATTCTTTTATATCAAAATAATTACCACTATCTAAATAAAGAATACCTTTATTTTTACCAAGTTGCCCTTTTATCTTATTATATTTATTTAACTCTTTAGTCTTACTTAAAGTAATATAAACTAAATTTCCATCAGTCATATAAAGTAAAAATCTAGAATTATCATAAGTAGTTGGAGTATACTCTATTTCACTAATTTTTTCTAAAATAGTATTATCAAGAAGACTAAACTTATCTATCATTTTATCTAAAGTTTTATCTGGAACATAATTAATTAAAACAGGTGTTGGTACATTTTTCTTTATATCCATAACAAAATCATCTTTAGATAAAACATACTCATTGCTACTTCTAATTTGAAATAACACTTTATATTCTTCTATTTCAATCTGATAAACATAACCCCATTTCTTTTTAACATCCACACTTTTTACTAAAGGTAACTTCTTTATTTTCTTTTCAACTTTTAAACTACTAGTACCAAGAAATGATGGATAATCTTCTATCCCTCCTGCTTCAATAATTTCTTCATCAGTTAAATAATTAGTCCCTTTAATAACTATATTTCTAATAGGTTCTTTAGAAACATAATAAATAATTAAACCTAAAATAACTAAAAAAAGTAAAAATTTAAAAAATTTCTTAAAACTAAATTTTCTCACCTTTACTTTTCTTGTTTCCATCTTATCTTCACCTTATAATAAATTATATATCTATTTTTTCATTTCTTCAACTATAATTGAACTTGCTTTTAACTTTGGTAAACTCTTTAAAGTAGCCTTAATTCTTTTTTCTTCTTTTAAAATCAAATCTATTTTTTCACTTAAAATTTCTTTATTTAAATCACTTTCATTTATCATAATACTAACACCTTTTTTTTCTAAATCTAAAGCATTATAATACTGATGGTTATTTGCTACATATGGGGAAGGTATTAAAATAGATGGTATATTAAGACTTAATATTTCACTTATCGTGCTAGCTCCTGCTCTAGAAATAATAAGGTCACTTACTTTCATAAGTCCACTTAAGTTATCATAAAAAGGCACTATTTTAATGCTTGTATTAACTTTTAAATCTTTAAAATTATCATAACTAGATTTTCCAGTAATAAATAATATTTCACTATCTTTACTATTAAAACTCTCTAAAAATTCTCTTAATTTATTATTAACAGTTTCACTTCCTAAAGACCCCATAACAATTAAAATAAGTCTTTTATCTTTACTAAAACCTAACTTAGTTTTATCATGAGCCCCAGTATTCATTGCTTTTTCCCCGCAAGGGTTACCTGATAAAACAACTTTACCTTTAAACTCTTTTTCACTTTCACTAAAAGATACAAAAGTAGTATCTACTAATTTAGATAAATACTTATTAGTCTTTCCAGGTATCATATTTTGTTCGTGAATCGCTGTTTTAATTCCTAACTTATGTGCTTCATAAATAACAGGAAAAGTAACATAACCCCCAAAACCAATAACATAATCTGGTTTAAACTCTTTAATAATTTTTTTACACTTACTAAGTGAACACATAATATTCTTAACGTTTACAATATCTTTAAAAATATTTTTAGATAAACCACTTATCTTAATACTTTCATACTTAATACCTAACTTAGGAACAATCTCACTTTCCATCCTATCAGTAGTACCAATATATAAAACTTGATTGTTTTTGTTTTCCATTAATTTATCCACTACACCTAAAGCAGGATAAATGTGTCCACCTGTTCCTCCAGCAGTTACAATAACTTTCATAGCTCCTCCTTACTATTTACATATAGTATAACATACATTTTAAAATAAATGTCACTTCAAAGTAAACTCTATGTAAATTAATATTACTAATAAAATTTATGATAAATATAAATTATTTTATTACAGATTTCATAAAATTAATTAGGTGACTTATGAAAAAAGATAAACTTGCTTTTATAACAACTATTATATTATCTATTTTTGGCACTATTATGATCTATAGTGCTAGTTACGTATGGGCTGAATATAAATATGGAAACCCCTATAAATTTGTAATTAATCAAGGAATATTTTTAATAATAGGTATAATTCTAATGATAATAATGTCTAAAATAGATCACAAAATATATGAAAAAAAAGCTAATATAATTTTACTTGGATGTATAGTTCTTTTAGTACTTGTCCTTATACCTGGAATAGGTATTGTAAGAAATGGTTCTCGTAGTTGGTTCGGTATAGGCCCCTTTGGCGTGCAACCTAGCGAAATAACCAAATTAGGTTTATGTATATTTGTAGCTAAATACTTAGCAAAAAACGATAAAGAAAAAAGAGTAACAAAAAACTTTGTACTTCCTATACTTTTAGTAATACTATTCTGTTTTGCTTTAATAATGCTTGAACCTGATTTTGGTACAGGAATGATTATAGTATGTTCACTAATAGTTTTAATATTCATAACAGGAACAAACTTTAGTATATTTATAAAACTTGGTTTACTTGGTATTCTTGGAATAATCGCACTTATTATAATTGCTCCTTATAGACTAAAAAGAATAACATCTTTCTTAAACCCTTGGAGTGATCCACTAGGTAGTGGTTTTCAAATAATACAAAGTTTATATGCAATCGGTCCAGGAGGTTTATTAGGTTTTGGTTTTTTAAATTCTAGACAAAAACATTTCTATTTACCAGAACCACAAACAGACTTTATATTTTCAATAATAAGTGAAGAATTTGGTTTTCTTGGTATATTTATTGTAACTATACTTTTTATAACAATATTTTATTCTTGTATTAAAATAGCTATTGAAACAGAAGATTTATTCTCTAAATACTTAGCATTTGGCTTATCTTTTTCACTAATATTTCAAACATTACTTAACTTAATGGTAGTAGTTGGAATAGTACCAGTAACAGGAGTTACTCTTCCATTTATAAGTTATGGTGGTTCTTCTCTTTTAGTTAGTATGATAAGTATTGGTATCATATTAAATATTTCTAAAACAAATAAAAAGTAAATTCTGTCTAGTGTAACCGTACAGAATTTATTTTTTACCTAATTTTGTCTATCATAACCATACAAAATTTAATATGTAATACAAAAATATTCCTACTGAAACATTTTACTAAAAAGCGAAAAATCTTTCAGTAGGATTTTTATTTACTCTTCTTCTAAAGAATTCATAAGTAAGAAATCATTTAATTTAATATGCTTAACTGTACTAGTAGAATAATCTATATCATCATTACTAATAATTATTTTTTTAATAGAGTTATCTAAATTTGAAAAAGCACTAAACTCCCTATTATATGTCTTCTCTTCTGTAAGAGTATATGTTACTTGAATATAATATTCATAATTGTCCTTTTTAACATAAAAATCAATTTCTTTATCATTATTATTAAAAACATTAACTTTATATCCCATATATATAAGTTCATTGTAAACAATATTTTCTAAATTATGACTTATATCATATCTATTATCCACAGATCTAATAGAATTCAAGGATACATCTTCATTATATACCTTACTATAATAAGAAAGCTCACTCTTTGTTTTTGCTGAATATGGTTTTACACTTTCTATAATATATGCTTCTTCTAAATAACCTAAATATTTAATAATTGTATTAATAGAGCATTTTACATTATTACTACCTACATAATCTTTTATAGATTTAAAAGATATTATTCTAGAATTACTCCTTAAAACATAATTAACTACACTTTTAAATAAATTTACTTTTCTTATCTTATATCTATTAATTAAGTCATTAATAACTATAGTATCATCTAAATCACTAATATATCTAGTTTGTGCTTCTAATGAATCAAATTCAAATCTTTTTGGAAATCCTCCCCAAACTAAATAATCACTAACAGTGCACTCTTTACCTAATGATTTAGTATATTCTACTATCTCTTTATACACGAATGGTCTTATTTTAAAACTAACATATCTTCCACTTAATTCTTTAGTAAATTCTTTAGACAATAGTTTTGAATTAGAACCAGTAATAAAAACAGAATTATCATAAAGTCTTAATGTTTTTACAGCAAGTTGCCAATTATCCACTAATTGTATCTCATCCAAAAATATATAACACTTTCCTTTTTTTCTATTTTTATCAACATAATCTAATAAAGTATTATCATCATATACAACATTTAAATTTCTTTTATTTTCAAAATTTAAATATATTATATTATCTGTCCTTTTCTTAATTTCATCCATTATTTGTTCTAAAATAATAGATTTTCCACATCTTCTTATTCCAGTAATAATTTTAATTAAATCACTATCATAAAATTCACGTATCGTTTTAATATAATGTTCACGAATAATCATATCTATCACTTCCATTGTAATAATTATACTTTATTATTTTTTAAACGTCAATAAAATGTTTCACTACTACTGAAACTTTTTACTAAAAAGTGAAAAATCTTTCAGTAGTTTTTTTTAAAAAAAAGATGTTTGTTATAACCAAACACCATAATAAATTGATACCATACCAAGCATAAATCCTACTATCCAAAACATTTTAACAATATCATTTTCACTCCAACCAAGTTTTTCAAAGTGATGATGAAGTGGAGCCATTAAAAGTATTTTTTTACCAAATTTAGTAATACTTATTATTTGTATAAAACTAGATAACACTTCAGCAATAAATACCCCGCCTATTACAAGTAACGATAACTCATGCTTAGTAAGAATTGCAATTGCTGCAAGAGTTGCTCCTAGTCCTAAAGAACCAGTATCACCCATAAATACTTTAGCTGGGTGTGTATTATAAACTAGAAAACCTAAAAGTGATCCAACTAATATAAAACAGAATATTGCAATTTCTTGGTAGCCCTCAATCCAAGAACTGCCCCAAGTAATAATACCAAAACTTAAAAATGCAATCGCACTTAATCCTCCAGCAAGTCCATCTTCCCCATCAGTTATATTAACAGCATTACTCATACCTACTAAAAGAAGTAATATAAATAAGCCATAAAACCATTTTAAATCCCAATCAATTCCTAAAGAAGTAATAATTAAATGTGTACTTCCTCCACCATTCATATATATATAGAAAAATACTACTGCAATAATTACTTGAACAATTAACTTTTGCATAACAGTAAGTCCATCATTATGATGCTTTCTTACCTTTATAAAATCATCTGCAAACCCGAGTAAACTATAAGAAATAAATACAAACAATATAATAATTAATGAGTGACTTATTTCTAAACTTCCTCTTAAATACAAAATAATCATAGTAACTATAGTAGGAATAATAAATATAAGTCCACCTATAGTCGGAGTTCCTTCTTTTTCTCTATGTCTTTTTGTAATAAATTCACATACACTTTGCCTAAAATTTAATTTTCTAAGTACTGGCAACATAAAAAAGCCAAAAATAACTGATATAAAAAATCCAATCATTAAGCCAAGTACGCTTTTTGCTAGTATTAACATACATTTCCCTCCTGCTTTATTATTATACTCTATTAATATTAAAACACGCAAATAAATAAATGTAAAGTACTTTAATTTAACATTAATTTTACTTTAGAGCCCTCTTTTACTCTAGTACCGCTTTCTGGGTTAACACTAATAACAGTATCTCCACTTCCACTATATTCTACTTGTAAGCCACTTAGCATCTTACTTGCTTCACTTCTACTTAGTCCAACTACTTCTGGAATAGTAATATATTTAGTTTCATACCAGTAATATGCTCTTGGCATTCCTTCAGGGTCTCCCTTAATATCATATAAACTAATAGCACTCTTCATAACTGCCCTAGCAATTGGAGCAGAAACAGTTCCACCATACTGAACAGCATTATGGGCTCCATCTATTGCAATATATACTACAAGTTCAGGGTTATCCGCAGGTAAAAACCCAATAAAAGATAAAACATAATTACCTACTAAATATCTTCCATCACTTCCTACTTTCTGTGCAGTTCCTGTTTTACCTCCAACTCTATACCCTTCAATATAAGCATTGTGTCCTCCACCATTTGCAACAACACTTTCTAAAACATACTTTACTAGTTCACTAGTCTCTTTCTTTATAACATTAGTTTTAACAACTTTTGGCTCAAACTTTTTCTTAACTTTACCATTATCTGTAATACTAGAAACAATATATGGAGTATACATTGTTCCACCATTTATAATAGTACTTACTGCTCTTACTTGTTGAATTGCAGTTACTGATACACCTTGTCCAAATGCAGTAGTTGCAAGTTCTAGTGGTCCTACTTTATCTAAATCAAAAATAATACCCTTTCCTTCACCATTTAAATCAATACCAGTCTTTTCACCAAACCCAAGTAAATCTATATAACTAAAAAGTTTTTCTTTGCCGAGTCTTTGTCCTAAAACAACAAACCCAGGGTTGCAAGAGTTCTCAACTACTTGCACAAAAGTTTCACTTCCATGCCCTCCAGCTTTCCAACAGTGAAGTGTACTACCACTTACCTTTATGCCACCTGTGTCATAATATCTTTCTTCAAATACATTAACTAGTCCTTCGTTAACCGCAGCTGTTAAAGTTAAAATTTTAAAAGTAGAACCAGGTTCATAACTACTCCAAATAGCTAAATTTCTGTTAATTGTTTCAATACTATAATTTTGATAATTACTAGGATTAAAATTAGGTCTACTACTCATTGCAAGTATCTCTCCTGTATTAGGATTCATCACTATCCCAATTGCCCCTTCAGCAGTATACTTAGAAATCGCGCTATCAAGTTCATTTTCTAAAACCAACTGTAAATCTAAATCAATAGTTAAATTAACATCCATTCCACTCTTAGGAGTATTATAAATTTCAGGCATTTCTAATTTATGTCCTTTTCCATCAGAATAATACTTAATACTTCCATCTATCCCAGTTAAATCATCATTATACATAAGTTCAAGCCCACTAAGACCTTGATTATCTATACCAACATACCCAATTACATGACTTAAAACTTCACCATATTTATAATCTCTTTTAGATTCTTTAAGTAAATAAACTCCATCATAACCTAAATCATTTATCTTTTCAGCAATTTCATAACTTAAGTCTCTTCCCTCTGGATGCACTCTTTCAATAGAAGTTTTTTTACTAACATGCTTATACATTTCTTCATAACTAACACCTAAAATACTAGCTAAATTTTTAGCAACTTCTTCTTTATTCTCTATTTGAATAGGAATTAAAACTAAACTAGAAGTAGTTTGATTACCCGCAATTACTTTACCATTTCTATCTAATATATTACCCCTATCAGCCTGAACAGGTAAATTTCTACTCCATAAATTACTAGCCAAAGTATTAAGTTTCTTATATTCTATTACTTGTATATAAAAAACTCTTACTATAATTAAAACAAAAAGTAATACAACAATCAAAAATACAAACTTAATTCTAGAATTAATAATACTTTGAAACATATAATCCCCTCATAAAATTATATGCATACATAAAAAAATTAAACATAATAAAAAGGACATCAGTCCTTTCATTTTACTCATCTATAATAGATAAAACTTCCTTTATTGCATTTATAGTATCCATAAAAGTTATTCCTTTAGCATATTCATAATTATTTGTATAATTTTCCCATAAAGTTTTTAAATCATTATCATTTTTAATTAACTCAAAATATCTATTAATTTCCATTAAATAACTTTCATTACCCCTATTTTTAAAAGTATTAAAAATTGCTTTAGGAAGTAAATCTTTATCTACTTGGTTCCATTTATAATTAATAAACATATATATATCATAATAATCTTTCATTCTAGTATTATCTATATTTCTTGTAATAATACTATGAATTTTTTCAGCTATAATAGTCTCATTATTATAAGCCATTATACTTATATTTTCTTCTTCAAAAATAGTTTTATAATTAAAATTAATTTCTTTATAAGTAATAGTATCTCCTGTTGTTACATCAATCATTAAATTTGTAAAAAGTTTATCAAATGTAGCCTTTATATTCATCCTCTATTCTAATATCTTTAATATTTATAAGTTCTAACTTAATGTCATCATTAATATCTATATCAATAATTTCATTAATAACTTTTTCTAATGTTTCTTTATTTAATGGTATTCCTTTAATAGTAGTATCTAAATCCATAGTGCTCCTTAAATCTACACCAAAAATACTTGATAATAAAAGCCCACCTTTAATAATAAAATTACTTTTATACTTTGAAACCGAAATTCTTTTTAATAATGATTCAAACATAAATTCTTGAATAAAATACTTATTAGGAATATTTGTCTTTTTAGACAGATTAGAAACTTTTGATTTAAGTGAATCTCTATTTTTTATCATTTTAACACCTCCATAATATCCTTAACTTTTTTATAAATATTCATTTTTTTAGCATATTCATACAATTTTAAAGTATTCTTTTTATTACTATAAAAATAATCTCTAATTGCTTTATTAACTAGCTCAGCATCTAGCTTCTTTTTATTCTTAATAACATCACAAATAGTTCTGTCTAAATCATAAACCCTAATAACATTACCAGAATTTAATTTAAATGAAGTCACACCTAAATTAAGAAACTTTTTATTACAATAAAATAAATTTACATTATCATTTTTTTGTAAAGAACCATTATAACCACTATTGATTGTTATATCATATTTAATAGGAATTCTATTAGAAAAACCATATAAATATAAAGCAGTCATATTAGAAAAAATAGCATTTTTACTTTTACTTTGAAGAACAATAAAATCATCTGCTATATCTTCTTTTTTAACATATAAACCTCTACTTAATCTTTCGATTTTATCATCTTTTACTAATTTAGTAAGATAATATCTAGGAATATTTTTTTCACTAACTTTCTTAGTAAATAAATAACCATTATCAAATAACCCCAAAATTTCATCTTCATAATTCATAGCAATCACTTTTCCTTATACGATTAAATTATAACACATTTAATCGTGAATGGAAAATATTTTTTGTTACTTTTAGAATTAAAATAAAAGAATATTAATTTTAAAAGTAACGTTATTATATTTCCATTATTGTACTTAATTAAAACAAACTTACAAATAATAGTGTATTAAATAAAATATACTAGAGGTGTTAATAAATACATGAAAGAAAAAAATTCTAGTATTATTATCATATATATATCACTAATTATAGCTATAATTAATTTATCTATTTCAATATTAATATTAAACAAAAATACAAATATAAATTTAAAAACACCTACAATAATATGTAATCAAAATGAAAATATAAAAGAAACAAAAGAAGTTAAAGAAGTATACAAAGAAGTAATAAATAATAATTATATAAAAAATAACTATATATATAAAACTATAGAAAAAGAATCAGAACCAATCTTACTAAAAGAAGAGCCCAAAGAAGAACCAAAAGAAGAAATAGATATAAATAAAAAATTATTAGATTTATTAAATAACTATAGAATACAAAACAACTTACCTGAATTTATTCAAAATGACGATTTAACAGAAGGATCAAAAATAAGAAGTAAAGAATTAGTACAAAATATGACACATATTAGACCAGATGATTCTTGGTACGAAACAGTAATAACAAAAGATTACACAGCTGCAGGAGAAATTATTTATAGAAATAATGGTGATATAGAAAATGCATTTAATAGTATAATAAATGATAAAATGAATGATGAAATATTGCTAAGTGAAATATTTTCTAATATTGGTTTAAATATTTATATAGATTTAACTAATAACATTTACTACTATAGTTTAATATTTACAAACTAAAACCCCATAATTATGGGGTTACATAAAAAAAATCCCGTTTGGGATTTTTTATTATTCGATGATTTCTGATACTACACCAGCACCAACAGTACGTCCACCTTCACGGATACTGAATTGTGTTCCGTTTTCGATAGCTATGTTACTGATTAGTTCAACTGTCATAGTAACATTGTCTCCTGGCATTACCATTTCAACACCAGCTGGTAATTCGATTTCACCAGTTACATCAGTAGTTCTGAAATAGAATTGAGGTCTATATTTACTGAAGAATGGAGTATGTCTTCCACCTTCTTCTTTAGATAGAACATAAACTTCTGCTTTGAACTTTTTGTGAGGATGAACTGTTCCTGGTTTTGCAAGAACTTGTCCTCTTTCAACATCTTCACGGTTAATACCACGAAGTAGAACACCAGCGTTATCTCCTGCTTCAGCATAATCTAGTGATTTTCTGAACATTTCGATACCAGTTACAACTGATTTTCTAGTTTCTTTTAAACCAACGATTTCAACTTCTTCGTTAAGATTTAATCTACCTCTTTCAACACGACCTGTAACAACAGTTCCACGTCCTGTAATTGTAAATACGTCTTCAATACTCATTAAGAAAGGTTTGTCTGTATCTCTTTGAGGAGTATCAATCC
>CANPXI010000011.1 GCA_947585885.1 uncultured Bacilli bacterium | reverse complement strand
GGGTTATATCCAACAGTATAATAGTCTGAAGAAGTAGTACCTGATTTAACTGCATATTTCTTAGTCAAAAGATTACTAACAGTTAAAAGTGTCGGAGATGCATAATCAATATAATCATAATTATAAGTATTATTCATCATTTCATTTAAAATAAAAGTATATCTTTGGTCTAATACCAACTCTTCCTCATAATCTGCTTCATAAATAACATTATCATCTAAATCAGTTACCTTTCTAATAAAATTAGTCTCAGTCTTAACCCCATTATTTGCAAGTGTTGAAAAAGCATTACTAAAGTCTAACATACTAATTTCAGTTGTCCCTAAAGCAAGACTCGCATTATTTGGTAAACTTGCCTTAATTCCCATTCTGCTTCCAACATCTCTAAGTACATTAGTCCCTAAAAACAAATGAGTTTTAACTGCAAAAATATTATCAGATAAAGCAAGAGCATCAGCCATAGTAATAGCCTTATTTGCATACTGATTAGCAAAATTTGTAGGACTATATGTCTCATCATTACCTATATAAAAAGTTGTGGGTTCACTCACAAAAGTAGAAGAAGCTGTCATTCCATTCTCTAAAGCAGCATAATAAAGAATCGGTTTAAAAACAGACCCCACTTGCCTTTTAGCCTGAGTTACCCTATTAAATTCACTTTCATTATAATTTTTACCACCTATCAAAGCTACAACTGCCCCATTTTTAGGATTTTTAATAAGAGCCCCTACTTGTAACTCACCTGTTTCACTCATCTCTTCACTAACTACTTTTTCTAACTTTCTTTGTGCATTACTATCTAAATTAGTATAAACTTTTAACCCACCAGTCTCAATTAAAGACTTAGGAATTTCCTTTAATGAATTTAACTCCTCCATAACAGCATCTTTATAATATAAAGAACTAACAATAATATTACTTGGTTTAACCCCATAAAACTTTAAGTCAGTTTTATATGCTTCCTTCATCTCTTTTTCACTAATATATCCATTATTAACCATACTTTTAAGAACAACCCATTGCCTTTCTTTAGCATTATCATAGTAATAAATTGGATTGTAGTATGTTGGATTTTTTGGAATACCGACAATAATAGAAGCCTCTGCCAAATTCAAATCTTTCGCGTGTTTATTAAAATAATAAAGACTTGCTTCTTCAATACCAAAATTACCTGATCCATAATTAATAGTATTTAAATACCCTTCTAAAATCTCATCTTTAGAATAATGTACTTCAAGTTCAAAAGTCAAAAAAGCCTCTTCTATCTTTCTCTCCCAAGTCTTATCAAAAGTTAAAAATAAGTTCTTAATATATTGCTGTGAAATAGTAGATGCACCTTGATTAAGTTCTCCAGTTACCAAATCAGAATACAAAGCCTTTATAATTCTAGGATAATCAAACCCATCGTGTGAATAAAAATTCTTGTCTTCAGTCGCTACCATCGCATCTTTAACATACTTACTAATATTATCTAAACTAACCCAATTAGTAGTAGAAGTATTCTCATAAAACACCTCATCATCTTTATCATACATAACAATTCTATTAGAATTATGAATATCCATTTTTGGAGTAATATATGCATACAAATAAAAGAAAGTCAAAACTAAAATCAAAAAAATAAAAACATAAGTAATAACTTTCCATAAAAAATAAACTCTTTTCATAAAATTCACCTATACTATTATTATTAAAAAAAATCCTGAAATTATAAGTAAAAAACACATATAAAAATAATGTATATAGAATATAATAAAAAAGATTAATAAAACCACTTGATTTATTACAAAATATAAGTATAATTTTAGAAGAAAAGAGGAGAAGAAAAATGAAACTTAAAGATCTAAAAGAAGAAGAATTAGAAACTATGTCATTTGACGATCTAGCATATATAATATTAAAAGAAAAAGGTAAAAAAATGAAAACAGCAGACATATTTAAAATAATATGTGATACTTTAAAATTAGGAGAAAATGCCTATACTAATCAAATAGGTGAATTCTATACATTACTTTCAACAGAAAAAAGATTTATCCAACTTGATAAAGGTTTTTGGGATTTAAGAGAAAACCACACAGCTAAAATAGAAATAGAAACTGAAGATGAAGAAGAAACAGATGAGGAAGTAGAAGAAGAAATCGAAGAAGATGAAGACGAGATGTATTTAGACGAAACTAAAGAAGCAGACGACGATGAAACTGATGATGATTTACAAGATTTAGTAATAATGGACGAAGAAAATGATATTGACCTTTAGCTATTAATTATTGATATAATTGATTGAGAGGAGAATATTATGATAGAAAGATTAAAAATAATAGAAGAAAGATACAACTATCTAACAGAAGAATTAATGCGTCCAGAAGTCTATGAAGACTTTAAAAAAATGAAAGAACTTTCTAAAGAAAAAACATCACTAGAAAAAACAGTGGAAGCATATAAAAAATATACAAGAGTACTAAGTGATATAGAAGCAGCAAAAGAAATGGCTCACGACCCTGAAATGGCCGAATTTGCAAAAGAAGAATTAGAAAGTCTACAAGAAGAGCAAAAAAAATTAGAAGAAGAAATAACTATATTACTACTTCCAAAAGACCCAAATGATGATAAAAACGTAATAATGGAAATAAGAGGAGCAGCAGGAGGAGACGAAGCTAACATATTTGCAGGTGACTTATTTAGAATGTACTCAAAATATGCTGAACATATGGGATGGAAACTAGAAGTAACAAATGAAGTTCCAGGTGAAAGTGGAGGATATGCTGAAATAGACCTAATATTATCAGGAGATAATGTATATTCAAAACTTAAATATGAAAGTGGTTCTCACCGTGTCCAAAGAGTACCTGCAACTGAATCACAAGGAAGAGTTCATACATCAACTGCCACAGTCTTAGTAATGCCAGAAGCAGAAGATGTCGAAGTAGAACTTTTAGATAAAGACTTAAAAATAGACGTATGTAGAAGTAGTGGAGCCGGTGGACAATGCGTAAATACAACAGACTCAGCAGTAAGAGTAACACACATTCCAACTGGTTTAGTTGTCTATTGCCAAGTAGAAAGAAGTCAAATAAAAAACAAAGAAAGAGCTTTAACAATATTAAAATCAAGACTTTATGACTTAAAACAAAAAGAACAAGAAGAAGCTCTTGGAGCAGATAGAAAAACAAGAATTGGAACAGGTGATCGTGCAGAAAAAATAAGAACATATAACTATCCACAAAATAGACTAACTGACCACAGAATAAACTTCACAATAATGCACTTAGATAAAGTAATGGAAGGTGACTTAGAAGAAGTAATTGAAGCACTTATTACTGAAGATCAAAGACTAAAAATGGAAGTACACAATGAAAACTAATTTAGAAATAGAAGAACTAAAAAAAATAGGAAAATATAATAAAAAAACAATAAAAAAACTACAAAACAACTACCCTATTCAATATTTAATCGGGTATGTTGATTTTTATGGCTTAAAAATTAATATAAATAAACATACACTAATACCTAGATATGAAACAGAATATTTAATTGAAAAAACACTTAAATACATAGAAAAATATAACTTTAAAAACCCAAAAATACTAGATTTATGTACTGGAAGTGGTTGTATTGGATTAACTTTAAAAAAACAACTACCCTATTCTTTCGTTACTATGAGTGACATATCTAGAAGTGCCCTAAAAGTAGCAAAAAAAAATAAATTAGAACAAAACTTGGACGTTAAAATAATAAGAAGTAACTTATTTAAAAACATAAAAGATAAAGACTTTGACATAATAATATCTAACCCACCTTACGTTATGACGACTGAAAAACTACCCACTAATGTACTAAAAGAGCCCCATAGTGCCCTTTTTAGTGGAAAAAATGGAACAACTCATATAGAAAAAATACTTAAAAGTGCTCCCCTACACTTAAAAAATAAATACCTAATCGCCATAGAAATAAATGAAAAAAGTGAAAGCGACTTAACAAAAATAATAAACAAAAACTTAAAAGACATAACCTACAAATTTGAAAAAGATTTAACTGGTAAAACAAGATATTTATTTATATTTAAAAACTGTGAATAAAAAAGTAAAATTTCTTTCAATATATACTTGAAAGGAAAATAAAATGAAAAAAATACTTCTAATATTCGCAGTTTTATTATGTTTAATGGTAATCATAAATATAAAAGGAGAAGATTATTACGTTGTTCCTAAAGACTCAATAAGATTTAGAATAATACCTAACAGCAATAATTTAGAAGACATATATATGAAAGAAAAAGTAAAAGAAGAAATAAATTCATACATTAGTGATATAACAAATGTAGAAACTATAGATGAAAGTAGAACAAAAATAAAAGAAAATATTCCACTCATAACTAACCAAATACAAACTTTATTTGATAAAAACAACTATGACAAAACATTTAATATAAACTATGGATATAACTATTTTCCAGAAAAAATATATAAAGGTGTAAAATATGAAGAAGGTAATTACGAATCTATGGTAATTGAAATAGGAAACAAAAGTGGAGATAACTACTGGTGTGTACTATTTCCTCCCCTATGCTTAATAGATGCAGAAGAAAGTGATGAAGTAGAATATAAATTTTTTATCAGTGAATTAATAAAAAAATACATAACAAAAGAATAAAAAACAAAAAGCCACTTATAATTATATAGGTGACTTTTTTTGGAAATAATAACAATAATATTACTTGGAATATCATTAAGTTTAGATGCATTTACCTTAAGTCTTGCTTACGGTCTTTTAAATATACCTAAAAAAAACATAATACTAACCTCCATTTCAGTAGGAATATTTCACTTTATAATGACTACTCTTGGACATAATCTAGGAGACTTAATAAATAAAATAGTAAAAATAAACTCAAAATACGTATTAATTTTAGTTTTAATAATAATATTAATTGAAATGATTAAGTCGTTAAATGAAGAATTTGAAGAACACAATCTAAATTTAATTAACATAATAATATTTTCACTATTAGTATCATTTGATAGTTTCTCGCTTGGAATTGGACTAATCTATATAACAAATAAAATAATCTTATCAGCCATTATATTCACATTTTTAAGTGCCACATTCACATTTCTAGGTTTTCTACTAGGAAAATATTTAAATAAAAGCATAGGAAAAAAAGTAAAAATCATAGGAATAATATTAATATTTATATTATTAATGTATTTTATATGTAAACCGTACTAAAAAATATTGACAAAAAATTAATTAATTTATTATATTATAATTATAAGAGTCTCGTATATGGAGGAAATATGCCTAAATTAAAAATTGAAGGTGGAAATTTATTAACAGGAACAATAAATATAAGTGGAGCTAAAAACAGTGCAGTGGCCTTATTACCTGCTGCCCTACTATGTAGAACTAAAAGCAAAATTTATAAAGTACCTAAAATAAGGGATATAGAATATTTATTAAAAATATTAGAAGTTTTAAATTGCAGTTATAAAATACAAGGTGATGAATTAGAAATAAACACTAGTAACCTAACAAACGCACCAATTCCAGAAAATCTAAGTGAACAAATGCGAGCTTCATACTACTTTATGGGCACTCTTTTAGGCAGATTTAAACATGTAGAAATTTCTTTTCCAGGAGGTTGTAACATTGGAGCAAGACCTATAGACTTACATATAAAAGGTTTTGAAGCCTTGGGTGCAACAGTAACAAAAATAAAAAATAAATACATAATAGATGCAAAAGAACTAGTTGGAACACGTATATATATGGACTTTGCAAGTGTAGGTGCAACAATAAACATAATGCTAGCATCCACATATGCAAAAGGAGAAACAATAATTGAAAATGCTGCTCGTGAGCCGGAAATAGTTAATGTAGCCTCATTCCTAATTAGCATGGGTTGTAAAATTACAGGTGCAGGAACAAGTACAATCATTATTGAAGGAAACAACCTATTAGATAATGGTGTAACAGAAGTATTTCCTGATAGAATTGAAGCAGCAACATACGTAATTCTAGGCGCGCTAACAGGTGAAAATTTACATATAAAAGGACTTATAAAAGATCATATAAATTCAGTACTTATAAAACTAAAAGATATAGGTGCAAACTTTGAAGTAAAAGAAAACGAAATAATAATATCAAAATGCAAAAAAATATTACCTACAAAATTAATAACTCAAGTATATCCTGGTTTTCCAACAGATGCACAACAACCTTTCACTGTCTTACTTACCCAAGCTGATGGTGTATCTACAATAACAGAAAACATATATGAGTCTAGATTTGTAAGTGCAGGTCTTCTAAGATTAATGGGAGCAAAAACTGAAGCAGAAGGAAATGTATTAACAGTAACTGGTAAAACAGAATTAACAGGCGCTCAAGATATAGAAGTTCCAGACTTAAGAGGTGGAGCTGCCTTAGTACTTGCTGCTCTAATTGCAAAAGGTACAACAACACTAACAAACATAGAATTAATATTAAGAGGTTATGAAGATATAGTTGAAAAACTTACAAAAGTAGGTGCTAAAATAAAAGTAATCGAGTAAAATATTACGAGGAATGATAAAATGAAATTTAAAAAAATATTCGTAATATTTTTTATTGCTTTTATAATACTTTACTTTATATACAAATTTAACTTTAAAGAAAATCTAACATACTTAGTAATAGGTGATGATCTAGCAAAAGGTCATACTCCATTTGATACATATGGAAATAGTTATACTGATTATCTATTTGATTATTTAAAAGAAAACAAAAATTATAAAAACATAAACAAAGCATTTATAGAAGAAGATTTAAGAATTAAAGACTTAATAAGTGAATTAGATGAAAACAAAACAAAAGATAAAGAAACACTCTCACAACTAATAAGAAAAGCAGATTTAATAACAATTGGTGTAGGAAGTGAAGACTTATTTAGTAAAATGAGGTCAAATAAAGATTTACTTACAAATAATAACAAAAGAATTTATAACACTATAGACAAAATGACAGAAGAATTAAATGAACTTATAACAAAAATAAGAACTCTTTCAAAAAAACCAATATACATAATTGGTTACTATAACCCCCTTGAATATAGTGAAGAAACAGAAATCACTATAAATAGCATATTTAACTATATAGATTTAAAATATAAGGGTTCAGAAAAAGACAAAAACATAAAATATATAAAAATATATGAAGGCTTTAAAAACCATCCAGAATACTTACCAAATAAATCAAACGCATTTCCATCACTTGAAGGATATAACTATATATCAGAACAAATAATACAAGAAATAAAAGAAAGTTAACTCTTTAAATAACTTTCTAAAAATTCACCGATATCTCCATCTAACACACCATTTACATCACTAGTCTCATACCCAGTTCTTAAATCTTTTACTAAACTATAAGGCTGCATAACATAATTTCTTATCTGACTACCAAAATTAACATCCATAACCGCACCCTTTAAATCATTTATCTTTTTATCAATACTTTCCTTTTCTAAAATATATAACTTAGACTTTAAAATCTCCATTGCTTTCTCTTTATTCTTAATTTGACTTCTTTCATTTTGACAAGTAACAACTATATTAGTAGGAATATGTGTAATTCTAACAGCTGAATCAGTTGTATTAACACTTTGTCCACCTGCTCCACTACTTCTATATACGTCTACCCTAATATCTTCTTCCTTAATTTGAACATTAACCTTAGTATCAATAACAGGAGTAACTAACACAGAAGCAAAAGACGTATGCCTTCTCTTATTAGAATCAAATGGACTTATCCTAACTAACCTATGTACTCCAGTCTCTCCCTTCAAAAAACCAAAAGCATAATCTCCCTTAACAAGAATAATAACACCCTTAATACCTACTTCTTCACCTTGTTGCTCGCTAATAACTTCATACTTAAAAGATGACTTATCGAAATATCTTAAATACATTCTCTTAATCATATTAGCCCAATCATTACTTTCAGTTCCTCCAGCCCCACTATGAATCTCTAAATATGCGTTACTTTTATCAAATTCTCCATTTAAAAGAACTAAAACCCTAAGATGATTTAAGTTTTCATTTAACTCTTTAACACTATTCTCAATCTCACCTAACTCATCCATAGTCAAATCCATATCTAAAAACTCACTTAAATCTCTAGAAACATTAAGGGCTTCTTCATACTCACTTATATCATTTTTTAAAGAAGAAATTTCACTTAAAACATTATTAGATTCACTATCTAACCAAAAATCATTTTCAGTAGTTTTCCTCTCTAACTCCCCTAGCCTTTTCTTCTTATCTTCATAATTAAGAGACTTACCAAGTTCATTAAGTTCACTAATAATATTATCTAATAAATTCTTAATTTCTTTTTTATCCATAAATTACCTTTCTATAATATCTACAACATCTCCATTTTTAAGCCCCATAGCATTTGCTTCATCAGTATCCAAATGTAACTCTAAATTATAACTATCTTTACTTTTAACAATAACATTATTTAAAACTCCACCTCTTTGTCCACCTACTCTAACACTAAATACGTCTCCATCATGAAAATTATACTTTTCTAAATCTCTAGTATTCACGTGAATATGCCTATTAGCCACAATAACACCCCCATTTACAAATAATTCTTTTCCTTCATAAACCAAAGTACAACTTTCTGCATCTCTAAAGTCTCCACTCATTCTTATAGGTGGCCTAAGTCCTAAAAAATAACAGTCACTTACACTTATCTCCACTTGTGTCTTTTCCCTTAAAGGTCCAACTACTCTAACATTATTAATAGTGTTCTTATCAGTTTTAATACTAACTAAAATATTAGATGCAAACTCTCCACCCTGAGTCAAATCTTTAACTTTACAAAACTCTTTATCTCCAACCAAATTAACAAAATCTTCCTTAGATAAATGAATATGTCTATTACTTACTCCTACTTGAATTTTCATAACGTGCACCTCTACCTAATTATATAATAAAAGTGTCTAATTTTAAAGTAATACATAATATATAACTAGGAGTGATTTAAATGAACGGAAGTTATTATAAAAATACTGAGTTTCCTTTAGAAGATCTATGTAGAGACACAACATACCCAGAAAACCCTGATACAGATATGTTAATGGAACAAAGTTATATTGAAAACATACTAAGGCTTAATAAAGGAAAAAAAGTAACAGTATATATGAGTTTTTCAGACTCAATTAACTGGAGAGATAAAATATTTACAGGAATAATAGAACAAGCTGGAAGAGACCATTTAATACTTAGTGACCCAGAAACTGGTAAATGGTATATGCTTTTAATGATATATCTAGACTATGTTGAGTTTGAAAATAAAATAAACTATAAATAAATTTGTAAAAGACAAAAAAATTGAAGATTTTTGTCTTTTAATATGATAAAATATAAACTATGAAAAAGATAAGATATATAATATTAACAATTTTACTTTTATTTCCAACTATGCTTAGTGCATTAGAAATAGATGGACTATATTCAAAATATGCAATAATTTATAATAGAGATAATGGAGAAATTCTATACGAAAAAGACTCTGATACTAAAACAAGCATTGCAAGTTTAACTAAAATAATGACAACATTAGTTGCGCTTGAAAACATAAAAGACTTAGATAAAGAAATCACTATAACAAATGAAATGTTAGAAGAAGTTCCATGGGATGCAAGTGTAGCCGGATTAAAAGTAGGAGACACAGTAACTTATAAAGATTTGCTATATGCTGTCCTTCTTCCATCTGGAGCAGATGCAACTGATTCTCTAGCAATAGATTTATTTGGTAGTATTGATTTATTTGTAGAAAAAATGAATGACAAAGCAAAAGAACTAAAACTTGAAAACACTCACTTTGTAAACACAACTGGGTATGATGCTAAAAACCACTATAGCACTGCTAAAGACATATTATCTTTACTAAACTATGCATTAGAAAACGAAACATTTAAAGAAATATATGAAACAAGAAGTTATACTTTAACTAATGGTTTAAAAGTAAAATCAACACTAGAAACTTCTAACAGAACCTATGACTATGATTTATCATTTGTAAAGGGAAGCAAAACTGGTTACACAGACGATGCAGGAGTATGCTTAAGTGCTTTATCAGACTATAATGGAACAGACATAATTACAATCACAATAAATGCTCCTTATGAATATGGAAGATCTAGAAACCTAGAAGACTTAATGACTATCCATGACGTATTACTAGATAAATATGACACATTAAACTTAGTAACTAAAGGAGAAACACTAAAAACTCTTAAAACAAAATATGCTAAAGAAAAAGAAATTGAAATAATTGCTAATAAAGATATAAAAAGATATGTAGAAAAAGATTATGACAAAGACTTACTAGAAATAAAATATATAGGCGAAGAAACAGTAAGAAACACAACAAAAAAAGGAACTAAAATAGGTAAATTTGAAATATACTTTGATAAAGAATTAATTGGAACAATAGATGCCCTAACTAAAAATAATCTAACATTTAGTATCTGGGAATACATAAAAACAAACATAATATATTATGTAATACTACTTGTTCTTATAATAGGTACATTTAAACTAATGAAAAAGCCTAAAAAAAGAAAAATAAGAAGATAAAACTTTAAGAAAATAACTTAAAGTTTTTTTGTACCATTTCGTGCACTTTTGCATTTATTATATTTTATGATATAATTAACTGACGGAGGAGTTATGAAAGTAATACTCATTGAAAATGTAAAAGGAACCGGAAAAAAGGACGAAATAAAGGAAGTAAAAGACGGATTTGCGAGTTTTCTTATAAAAAGTAAGAAAGCGGTTTTATATACAACTAAGAGTAATGAAGTTCTAAAAAGTGAACTACAAACAAGAAAAGAACAAGAAGAAGCTACTCTAAAAGAAGCAGAAGCTTTAAAAGAAAAACTAGAAAAAATACACCTAACATTTAAAGTAAAATCTGGTTCTAATGGAAAAGTATTTGGAAGTATTAGTTCTAAACAAATAAGTGAAGAATTAAAAAAGAAAAACTTTGATATTGATAAAAAATTAATAACAAGTGAACAACTAAATACTTTAGGTACTCATCTAGTTAGTATTGCACTTCATAAAAAAGTAACAGCGACACTTACTGTTGTATTAGAAGGAAGTGATTAATATGCCTAGAAAAGAACCACAAAACATAGAAGCAGAAATTAATGCATTAGGTTGTGCTTTCTTAAGTAAATCTGCACTAGATAAAGTATGTGAAGAACTAACTAGTGAAATGTTTTTTATAGAAAGCCATAAAAAGATATTTGAAGTATTACGAAAATTAAGAGCTACTGACACAGCAGTAGACATTACGACAGTATCTAATGAACTTGAAAAAGACAAATCACTAGGTACAATAGGCGGAATAGAATACTTAACCGAAATAGTTGATTCAGTCGCAACACCGGCAAATATTGAATATTATATTAATATAATATTTGAAAAATATGTATTAAGAACACTAATACAAAAATCAACAAATATAATAGACTCTTGTTATGAAGAGGACTCTGACGTAAATACAATAGTTGAAAATGCAGAAAAAAACATACTAAGTGTTAACAGTGCTAGAATGGTAAAAGAAATAAAACCAATACAAGAATTACTTGTCGAGTCTCAAAACAAAATTGAATACTTAGTAAAAAATGGTGGAGATGTAACAGGAATTCCAAGTGGTTTTTATGATTTAGATAAAAAAACAACAGGTTTTCATGAAAACGAACTAATAATAATTGCAGCTCGTCCAGGTATGGGTAAAACTTCTCTTGCACTTAACATGGCCACTAACATGGCTATACAAAGCAAAAAATCTGTTGCATTTTTCTCATTAGAAATGGGAGCACTTCAAATCGTGGATAGAATGTTTGCATCAGTTGGCCAAATAGACTCAATAAAATTAAGAACAGGTAGGTTTGACGAACACACAGACTGGAAAAAATATAATGAAACATTAAGTTTACTTGCTGACACTAAAATGTATATTGATGACACACCAGGAATAACTGTCGGCGAAATTAGGAGTAAATGTAGAAGACTAAAAAATAGTGACAAAGGTCTAGATATAATAATAATAGACTATCTACAACTAATAACTAGTTCAAATAAATATGCAGGTCAAAGAGTTAACGAAGTAAGTGAGGTATCTCGTGACTTAAAAAAACTTGCCAAAGAACTAGAAGTTCCAGTCATAGCTCTAGCACAACTATCTCGTGGTGTTGAAGCAAGAGAAGATAAACGTCCATTAATGAGCGACCTAAAAGAAAGTGGTTCAATAGAACAAGATGCAGATATGGTAATGTTCATATATTGTGACGATTATTATAAATTTAAATCAAAAGATAGACCAACATTATCACCTACAGAACTAATAATATCTAAAAACAGAAGTGGTGACACTGGAGGAATTGATTTGATGTTTGAAAGAAGATTTACTAATTTCAAAAATTATTTAAAAAGTGAGGATAATAGTAATGAATAGAAAAAGTATCTATTGGGGGGTTATAATCACAGTCATGCTGTCGAGCTTAATATTTATATTAGGAACAGACAGAAGAAACTATAAAGATTCACCTAGCACAGTCTACCAAGTTTACTTAAATGGTGAAATAGTAGGTGTAATCGAAAATGAAGACAAACTATATAACTTAATAGATAAAGAACAAGAAAATCTTAAAAAAGAATTTAAAGTAAATAAAATATATGCACCAGTAGGACTAGAAACAACAAAACTAGTAACATACACTGGAGAAATAGATAGTCCATCAAAAGTATATAATAAAATAAAAGACGTTGAACCTTTCACAGTAAAAGGTTACGAAATAACAATTGTCCATAGTGATGATAAAATAGAAACTATCAACATATTAAATAAAGAAGACTTAGAAACAGCAGTTGATAACACTATAAAGGCATTTGTAGATGAAGAAAAGTTTCAAAAATACTTAGAAAGTAAACAAGATAAAATAATAACAACAGGTGAAACAATAGAAGACATTTCTATTAAAGAAAAAATAACAACAAAAGAAAAATACTTAAGTACAGAAGATAAAATATATACTAACAGTACTGATTTAAGTAGATATTTCTTATTTGGAACAGATGATAACGGTGGAACACACATAGTGAGAGCTGGAGACACAATAAAAACAATCGCAGATAAATATGAACTAAATGAAAGAGAGTTATTAATAGTTAACCCTAATTTAGTAAGCCAAAGTGCTTTACTATATCCAGGTCAAGAAGTAAATGTTGGCTTAGTTGATCCTATAATTAGTGTAATAGAAGAAAAAACACTTGTAGAAGACAAAACCGTTCCATATACTACTCAAGAAAAATATGATAACAACTATACTGTTGGAACATCTTTTACAGAGAAAAAAGGACAAAATGGTCTAAGCAGAATGACTTACAAAGTAGAAACAATTAATGGTTCAATTACTAAATTTGATAGAGAAAACGAAGAAGTATTAAAACCAGTAGTAAATGAAGTAGTAGTAAAAGGTGGACTTCCATTAAGTGCAATTGGACCTTCTTCAACTTGGTTCTGGCCAACAAGAAAGCCATATGTAATAACAGAATACTTTGGATGGAGATTTGACCCAATCGATGGAACACGTGAATTCCATAGTGGTATTGATATATCTGGTACAGGTGATGGTTCACCAATATATGCTGCTAATAATGGAACAATAATAGAAATAGGAAACCAATGGAGTTATGGTAACTACATAAAAATAGATCACCAAAATGGATATCAAACAATATATATGCATTTAAAAGGATTTAAATCAGGTCTTAGAAAAGGACAAGTAGTACAAGGTGGAGAACTTATAGGTTATATGGGTACAACAGGATGGAGTACTGGAGTTCACCTAGACTTCCGTATAATTTATAATGGTAACTATCTAGACCCACTAGGCGCTAATGTACATTACTGGTAAAAATGAAAGTAGTAGTACTAGGAAGTGGTTCAAAAGGAAACTCTACATTTATTGATTTAGGAAATAAAAAAATATTAATAGATGTAGGTTTCCCATACAAACACTTAAAAGAAAAACTTGATAAAATAAACATAGATCCTAAACAAATAGATGCAGTATTAATAACACATGATCACACAGATCACACATGTGGTTTAAAAGTATTTCTAAATAAAGTAAAACCATTATTATATATAACTAAAGAAATAGAAGATTACCTATTAGAAGAACCATATGAAAAAAGTATTTATCTAACAGATGAAATGCTACTTGATAACATACTAATAAAAACAATACCAACTTCACATGATGCAATAACTTCTAATGGTTACTTAATAGAAGATAATAACGAAAGTTTAGTTTACATAACAGATACTGGTTACATAAATCATAGATATTTTACATATCTAAAAAACAAAACATATTACATAATAGAAAGTAATCATGATACAGAAAAATTAATAAAAGGACCTTACCCTGAATACTTACAAAGAAGAATACTAAGTGATAAGGGACACATGTCTAATGAATTATGTGCAGGTTACATAGTAAGACTAATCGGACCCAATACAAAAAAAATAATACTCGCGCACCTTTCAGAAGAAAATAACACAGAAGAATTAGCAACAAAAGCAACCAAAGAAGAATTACAAAAGAGTAACATAGAATTTACTAACATAACTTGTGCAAAACAAAGAGAATTAACTGAGGTATCATAATGATAAAAATAATATGTATAGGAAAACTAAAAGAAAACTATCTAAAAGAACTAATAAATGATTATCAAAAAAGAATAAATAAATATCATAAACTAGAAATAATTGAATTAAAAGATAGTAATATATTAGAAGAAAAAAAAGAAATACTAAAATGTATTAACACAAATGACTACATAATATCTCTTTGTATTGAAGGCAAAGAAGTATCAACAATAGAACTAAAAGACAAAATAAACAATCTACTTCTAACAGGAAACTCAAACATAACGTTTATAATTGGTGGAAGTGATGGACTAGATAATGAAATAAAAGAAATAAGTAATGAAAAACTATCATTTTCACACCTAACATTTCCACATGGCTTATTTAGAGGAATACTTTTAGAACAAATCTACAGGGTATTTAAAATCTTAAACAATGAATCTTATCATAAATAAAACACTAGACAAAATCATAATCTAGTGTTTTTTATTATCATAAGGTTTTAGTATATCAGTTCTATAAAGTAAATAATCAGTACTAACATTATAAAAGTCTGCTAATTTATATAAAGTATCTACAGGCATATTTTTAAAATCTTTTTCATATTTAATATAATCTTTTAAACTAACATTAATAGACTCAGAAACATATTTAATTGTTAACTTATTACCTACCCTTAATTTTTTAATTCTATTCATTAATATCACCAAAAAGAATATAACATAAAAAGAAATATATAATTAAAATATATCTCAAAATGCGCTATCTCATATTACTTTTTGGGTAAGGCTCACGTTTATCAGTTCTTCCTAAAAGATAATCTGTGCTTGTATTATAGAAGTCAGCCAGTTTATCTAAGTAATGAATGGGTATTAATCTTTTTCCTATCTCATACTCACTATACTGTTGCTGTTTAATTCCTAAAGCTTTAGCAACGTCAGATTGCTTTAAATCTTCATAAGAACACCTCTATTAATATAATTACATACAAAAGATATATTGTATTGACTATACAAAACATGTTTTGTATAATTATTATGTAAAATATCAAAATAATAGTAGGAGTAATTATATGAAAAAGAAATATATAATAGTAGGAATAGTATTTATGTTAATAGTAACAATAGGTTTTAGTGCAGCATATTGGAGTGCACAAATAGTAGGAGAAGGA
>CANPXI010000010.1 GCA_947585885.1 uncultured Bacilli bacterium | reverse complement strand
CACGGACGTGTTCGACGTGAGCGGTTCAAGTAACCCTGGCGTCATGGGCAGCAACCGCGTCCACTATTCGAGCGTCGTGCGTCCAGTACTTTCTCTGAAATCTTGTGTTCAGTTGTCTGGTAGTGGAACAAGTAGTGATCCGTATACAGTCACAATAGATGATTCGTGCGCAAAAGTTGAGAATTAGAAAAATAAAAAACGAAAGTATTTATGCACCAAAGACATTAGAATATGCGTACTAAATATAATTCTAAAATGACTAGTTTCAATGTTTCTAAAATTTTTTAGTAAAATTTAGAAAAAACTAGATTTAGGGGTAAGAAGTATCTTACTCTTTTTATATACTTAAGTAGAATTTAATTTTTAATTCAACTTTCAATCGCTTTGTTTATCTTTTATATTGTTAAAAATAATAATTTATGGTAATATTAATAATAGATAAAAGGGGTAAGAAATGAATAGCAAATATGAGCATTTTAAAATAAATGTTGAAAATGGAAAAGTAAAGGATAATTATGTATTCAAAGGTAAAAAATATAGAATATCAGTATTATCTGATGTTTTGTTGCGCTTAGAATATAATGAAGAAGGTAAATTTAATGATTATCCAACTTTATTTGCTATAAATAGACAATTTAAAAACCCTCCTAAAATAACAGTTAAAGAAGATGATAAATTTTTAAACATAACAAATGATTACTTCATAGTTGAGTATTCTAAAGAAAAACCATTTGAAGCATCTAAATTAGTCCCAGATACTAATTTAAGAGTAACACTTAAAAACACAGATAAAATTTGGTATTATAACCATCCAGAAGTAAGAAATTTTAAAGGTACTGCTCATGCATTTGATACAGATAAAAATGGAATTAAAATATATAATGGCTTATATAGTACTGATGGTTTTGCATCTATAAATGACACAGCTACTCCAGTATTTGTAAGTGATGGTTCAGTAAAAAAGAACCCTAGTGATGGAACAGATATATACTTATTTATGTATAGAAAAGACTTTGGTAAAGCTCTTCAAAGTTATTTTGAACTAACAGGTTACCCTAATTTACCACCTAGATATGCCCTAGGAGTATGGTGGAATAAAAATGAAGACTATAATGAAGAAGAAATAAAAGACATAGTAGATGACTTTAAAAGAAGTGGTATTCCACTTTCTAATATGGTATTAGGTAAAACTTGGAGAACAAATAATAAACCAAATGAAATAAGTCCTAACTATGAATTTGATAAAACAAAATTCCCTGTACCAAAAGACTTAATAACATACTTACATGATAACAATGTATATTTAGGTTTAGACATAAACACAAAAAACGGAATAAATGAAAAAGATGCATTCTATAAAAAAGCAAAAGAAATAACAAAAATAGAAAAAGGTATAATTCCTTTTAATGCATATAACACTAATCTATTATATAGTTTTTATGAAGAAGTAATTGATTCACTAATAAATGTAGGAATAGACAATTTCTTTATAAGTGAAAAAAATACTGACTTTATTAACGAATTCATGCTAACTCACTACACATATAAAAACTTTAGTAAAACAGAACAAAGAAGAGGCTTAGTACTAGCAAGAAATGCTGGCTATGCACCTCATAGATACCCTGTATTATATTCAGGTGAAACTCTTGTATCTTGGAGAACACTAAAATATTTACCATTTTATAACTCAACTAGTTCCAATATTGGTGTTACTTGGTGGAGCCATGATATAGGTGGATACAAAGGTGGTACAGAAGATAGAGAACTATATGCAAGATATGTACAACTTGGAGTATATAGTCCAATATTTAGATTCTCTAGTGATAAAGGACACTACTATAAACGTGAACCATGGAGATGGGATGTAAAAACACAAAAAATTGTAAAAGACTATACAAGAATAAGACACAGATTAATTCCTTATATTTACACAGAAGCCTACAAATACGCAAAACTAGGTACACCATTTATACAACCACTTTACTATAAATACCCTAGCACTTATGATGAACCATTATATAAAAATGAATACTTCTTTGGTAGTGAACTATTTGTAAGTCCTATAACAGACCCTAAAGACTCAATAATGAACAGAGTAGTTCAAAGAATATTCATTCCTGAAGGCATGTGGTATGAATTTAAAACAGGAAAAAAATTTCCTGGAGGAAAAAGATATGTAACTTTCTATAAAGATGAAGACTATCCTGTATTTGCAAAAAGTGGTTCAATATTACCAATGGCAAAATTAGATGATGAAAACTTAAACGACACATCATCTCCTAAAAAACTAGAAATACAAGTATTCCCAGGTGAAAGTAACTCATACAATTTATACGAAGACGACGGAACATCTAACCTATATAAAGAAGGTTACTATATAATAACTAACATAGACTATAATTATAGACAAAATAACTACACTCTAATAATAAGGCCAGTAGAAGGTAAAAAAGGTATAATTCCTGAAAAAAGAGATTACAAAATAAGATTTAGAAATACAAAACAAGCAGAATATGTAAAAGTAAACATAGGAGTTTTAGAAGCAGCCTATAATGCATATACTGACGAAAATGACTTTATAGTAGAAGTTAACGATGTAGATACTACTAGTCAATTAACAATAAACTGTGGTGGACACGCTATTGAAATAGATGCAGTAAGACTTATAAATGAAGACATAGACGAAATAATTTCAGACTTACAAATAGAAACAAAACTAAAAGAAAAAATTGCTAATATATTATTTGATAATAACTTAGAAATAAGAAAGAAAAGAATTGCAATAAGAAAACTAAGAAGTAGTGGTTTAAATGGAGTTTCTATAAAAATGTTCTTAAAATTACTTGAATATATAAGCGAAATCTAATATAATACACTTATAAGTTTTATTGAGAAAAGAGTAGTAGTAGTAAATTTAATTTAAAGAGAATTAGTGTCTGGTGTAAACTAATAATTAAATTATTATGAACTTGCTTTTTAAAAAACATCGTACTAAAGGCGTTAACTTTAAAAGTTGCATAAATTAACTTTATGAATTAAGGTGGTACCGCTGACAAAACTCAGTCCTTAAACATAAAGTTTTTATTTTGGAGGTTTAATGAAAGAAGCAGTAATAATAAACACAATATACTTTTTATCTTCTTATATACTTATGCTTTTAATTTATATATTGTTTATAAATAGAAGAAGAAAAACATATAAAGAAGGTAAAAAAGCACCAGAAATAGACTACATAATAAAAAAATTTAAACTGGACCCAAATACAAACTATAAAAAACTAAAATGGATAATCACATTTATTAACCCACTAATAATAAGTTTAACTTTTATAGTAGTAATAAACATAAAATCATTCACCCTGGGTATTTTAGTAGGTTTTGTTATAATGGTAGGTTTAGTATATAGTTTATATGAAATAATAGGAAGAATATTAAAGAAAAGAGGAAATAAAAATGTATAATACAAAAGAAATAGAAGAAAAATGGCAAAATTATTGGAAAGAACACGAAACATTCAAAGCAGAAAATAATAGTGATAAAGAAAAATACTATCTATTAGTAGAATTCCCTTATCCAAGTGGAGCAGGTCTACATGTTGGTCACGTAAGAAGCTATACTGCACTTGATTCAATCGCAAGACTAAAAAGAATGCAAGGATATAACGTTTTATTCCCAATGGGCTGGGATGCTTTTGGTGCACCTGCTGAACAATATGCAATTAAAAACCACATACATCCTAAAAAAGCAGTAGAAGAAAATATCAAAGTATTTAAAAGCCAATTACTATCTATGGGTTACTCATTTGACTGGACTCGTGAATTTTCTACAACTGACCCTGAATACTATAAATGGACACAGTGGCAATTCTTAAAATTCTATGAACAAGGGCTTGCTTACAAAGCAGAAAAAGAAATAAACTGGTGTCCACAATGTAAAACTGGTTTATCTAATGAAGATGCTCAAGGTGGAGTATGTGAAAGATGTGGAACAAAAACAGAAAAGAAACTAAAAAGTCAATGGCTTTTAAGAATGACTAAATATGCTGATAGATTACTAGAAGGTCTAGACGAAACAGAATTTCTAGAAAAAATAAAAGTTGCCCAAATAAACTGGATAGGTAAAAGTAAAGGAGCAAGTGTATTCTTTGGTTTAGAAGGACTAGATGATAAGCTAGAAGTATACACAACAAGACCTGATACATTATTTGGTGTTACATTTATGGTAATCTCACCAGAACATAAATTACTAGAAAAATATAAAGATAGAATTAAAAACATAAGTGAAGTAGAAGCTTATCAAAAAGAAGCAAAAGAAAAAACAGAAATAGAAAGAACAGATGCATCAAAAGAAAAAACAGGTGTAAAAATAGATGGACTAAAAGCTATTAACCCAGTTAATGGTGAAACAGTAGAAATATGGATAAGTGACTATGTTCTAGCAAACTATGGAACAGGCGCTATAATGGCTGTACCTGCTCACGATGAACGTGACTTTGCATTTGCTAAAAAATTTGGAATAAAAATAATACCAGTAATAGATAATGGTGAGGAAGAACTTACCGAGGCTTACACTGGTGATGGTAAAATGATAAATTCTGGCTTCTTAAATGGAATAACTAACAAAGAAGAAGTAATTGAAAAAATGATAAATTACTTAGAAACAAACTCTATAGGACATAAAACAACAAACTATAAACTACAAGACTGGATCTTTAGTAGACAACGTTTCTGGGGTGAACCAATACCTATGGTATACTGTGAAAAATGTGGTTGGGTTCCAGTTCCTTATGAAGAATTACCAATTTTACTTCCTGACGTAACAGCATATGAACCAACTGAAACAGGAGAAAGTCCACTTGCTAACATTACTGAATGGGTAAACACTACTTGTCCACACTGTGGTGGTAAAGCAACAAGAGAAACAGACACAATGCCCAACTGGGCTGGCTCTTCTTGGTATTGGCTAAGATATATGGACCCACATAACGACAAAGAATTTGCAAACTATGACATACTAAAATACTGGGGTATGGTAGACTTATATAATGGTGGTATGGAACACGCTACTAGACACTTACTATATGCAAGATTCTGGCACGAATTCCTATATGACCAAGGCTTAGTACCAACACCAGAACCATTTAAAAAACGTGTTGCTCACGGTATGATACTAGGTGAAAACGGTGAAAAAATGAGCAAATCAAGAGGCAACGTAATAAACCCAGATGATATGGTAAAAGCCTATGGAGCAGATGCACTAAGAGTATTTGAAATGTTTATTGGTGATTACTCAAAAGATGCTTCTTGGAGTGAAAACGGTCTAAAAGGATGTAAAAGATTTTTAGATAAAATATATAGATTAAAAGACAAAGTAGTAGATAAAGAAGGTTACACTTCTGAGTTAGAAAACATAATAAATAAAACAATCAAAAAAGTAACAGAAGACATACTTTCAATGGACTTTAACACAGCAGTATCTTCACTTATGATATTATCTAACGAATATGATAAAATAAATGAACTTACTAAAAGTGACTATAGAATACTACTAACACTACTAAACCCAATCGCACCACATATAACTGAAGAACTTGTTTCTATTTGTAAATTAGGTAACCCAATCTGTGAAACTCCTTGGCCTACATATGACGAAACAAAAATGATAGATGAAACAGTTACAATAGCAGTAAGTGTTAATGGTAAACTAAGATCATCTATGAGTGTTCCAACAAACACAGGCAAAGATGAACTTATAAGACTTGCAAAAGAATTAGAAAACGTACAAAAACACTTAAAAGATAAAGAAATAATAAAAGAAATAGTAGTACCTAACAAAATAGTAAACATAGTAGTAAAATAATGAAGGCTTACAAAAAAAAGTAAGCTTTTTAAATTTGACATATCAATAATTTATGATAGAATATCCTTACTAAGGAGGTAATATATGTATAAACTAACTAAAATAATAGATAACTTAAAAAAATACGGAAATACTAAAATATACCTAACCGCAAATAAATTAGATAATTCTAGTTTTAATCAAGTAATAAATTTAAAAGTAAACGACAAAAATGAACTAGATGCTACTCTTTCATTTGAAATATATGATAGACCTTATTGGAATGGTTTAACACTTAATGAAAATGCAGTCTTAAAAGAAAAACAAGAAGTATATAAATATAACAAAAATGATATAAAATTCTTAGTATCTTTATTTATATATAATAGTCTATTTAAAGGCTCTTACATAACTTGTGAAGAAACCATATCTTTAAATAATAGTACCTCTGTAATAAATGATATTTATAATCTTGCAAATTCTATGCTAAAACTATCAGATAATGAACTATCAATAATGATTAGCTCAAGTGAATTAGATATTGAAACATTACTAATGAATAAAGAAGAAAATAAAAAAATAGAAACATTACAAGTAGATGTAATATGTGAAAAAATAAATGATAAATTAGAAAACATAAATAATAGATTAAAACTGATAAAACTTACTACTAGAGAAGAAGAAACTAATAAATTAATATTAAAATAGGTGTTTAAGATATAAATTAAACACCTACTTTTTTTAAAACGCAAAGTATAGTAGTGAAGTTAGATTTAAAGGAAGCATGAAATAAAATATAATGGTTAAATATTGACATATATTAACTTTTAGGTTAATATATAATAAAAAAAGAAAAGGGGGAATGGAGGTAAAAGGCGTTGAACATAGAATATCACAAAGATTTTAAAAAAGAACTAAAAAAATTAAGAAAATATCCTGAATCACAAATTATATTAGCCAAAATAATAAATCATATTGAAATAGTAGATTCATATAAAGAATTAATAAATAACCCCATAACATATAGTTATGGTTTTGAAAATTTAAAATACACATTAAATAAATTTTATAGTTTTAGATTAGAAAAATCTGGAATAAAAAGATTAATATTAACAATTGATAAAGAAAAAAATATAGTTAAATTAGTATATATAAGTTTAAAACATTATATAGATTTTAAAAAAATATATAAAAATTTTATGAATGAAATAAAAGAAGGTGATTAGTATGGAAAATTTAAGATTTAAAGATTATTTAAAAGACTATTTAATAGATAAGAATATAACTAATAAAGATTTTGCAAATAGAATAGGTATTACAGAAAAACATTTAATAAAAATATTAAAAGGTGAAATAGATTTATCAGCAAATATTATTAATAACATATCTTTAGTAACAGGAATAAGTAAAGAATATATCTATAAAATGGAAGATAATTATAAAATAGAAAATGATATAAATGAATACCTAAAAAGAAATAATATAACACTAAAAGAATACTTAAATAATTTTAATTATAAATACTTACTAAAAACTAACTATATAAACTTTAAAAATAAAAATAAAGATATAACAATATTAAAAGATATCTTATTCTTTTTAAGAGTACCTTCTATAGAAAAAATATATGAAATAGATGAAAACATATATTATAAAAGTAAAAACGATAAAGTAGAACTTTTACTTTTATGGCTTGAAAAATGTTATAAAGAAACACTTAAACAAACTATTGGAAAATATGATAAAAATAACATTAGATTATTAGTAGACTATATATTAAGTGAAGCAAAACAAAATGAATTTAACAAAGAAAAGTTAATAAAAGAATTTAATAAATATGGAATATATTTAGTTATAGAAGAAGATATACCTGGTTCAAAAATAAGGGGAGCATTTAAAGTTCATCGTGGTAAACCTGCAATTTATATAACATATAAACATAAACGTTTAGCTGACATATATTTTGCTCTTTTACACGAACTAGCGCATCTAAAAAGTGATTACAACAAAGCTCAAAAAACAAACTTAGTAGACTTTATAGACGATAAAGAAGAAACAGAAAGAGATAATCAAGCATTTGATTGGATGGTAAATAACAAATATTATTATGATAATTACATAAACAAAAACTATGATATAGAAAATGAAAAAAACTATCCTAAATCTTTTATAGTTTATAGGTTAGCAAATGATAAAAAAATAAAATATAACAGCAAGATTTTCCAAGAATATAATAAAGTAATAAATAATTTACCACTACATTAATTTACTATGATATAATATTAATATGAAAAAAATAATAATATTGTTTATAACTCTAATTTTATTAACAGGTTGTATTAAAAAAGAAGAAAGTATGGAACTTAAAAAATATAATAAATACATTTTAGAACTAAAAGAAAAAGAAATAAAAGAAGAAAATATTCCTCTTAGTATTAAAATAAATGTAGAAGAATACAAAAATAATATACTATCATACACAGCACTTATTGATAGAAATGACTTAGTAATGAAAAATATAGAAGCAATACTTATTCACAACATAGAAACAGAAAATGCTTTCCCATCAACTGGTATATTTGATGAAAAACTAACACTTGATGATAGTTCTAAAGAAAAAGGAATAAAACTAACAGGTTATGTAGAAAAACAAGAAAAAATAGAATTTAGACTAATGATAAAATATAAAGATCAAAATAATAAAGAACAAAAATATTACTATAAATACAATTACCGACAAGAAAGTACAAATTAAAAAGATATAATCTTTCTAGGTGAAAAAGATGAAAGTAAAAATATTTGATGAATCACACGAAAAAGATTTGGAAGAAAGAGTTAACTTATTCTTAACAAACATAAAAGATAAAGAAATCGTGGACATAAAATATCAAGTAGGAGTTAGCATATTTAGTGAAGAACAAGTATATTGTTTTAGTGCTATGATAATTTATATAGATTAAAGGAGTAATTATGAAAAAAAATTCATTTGTAGAAGGCACATTTATAGCAACATTTGCAATAATCTTAGTTAAATTTCTAGGAGTCTTATACGTAATACCTTTCTATAAAATAATTGGTGAAAGTGGTGGTGCTTTATATAGTTATGCTTATAATGTTTATAACTTATTCTTAAATATCAGTACTGCAGGAATACCTATTGCAGTAAGTAAAATAATAAGTGAATATAATACATTAGAACAGTATGAAGCAAAAGAAAGAGCTTATAAACTAGGTAGAAACTTAATACTAATAATATCTTTAATACTATTTTTCTTACTATTTGTTTTTGCAGAAGACTTTGCTAGACTAATACTAGGTGAAATACAAGGTGGAAATACATTAGAAGACGTAGGTTTTGTAATTCGTTCAGTATCTTTCTGTTTACTAATAATACCATTTTTATCAGTATCAAAAGGTTACTTACAAGGACATAAATACATAACTCCAGGAAGTGTCAGTCAAATAATAGAACAATTAATAAGAATAGCTGTAATACTAATGGGTTCATATATAGTAATTAACGTACTAGGTAAAAGTGTATCTCTAGGTGTTGGAGTTGCAGTTTTTGGTGCTTTTATAGGTGGTTTAGTAGCCCTCATTTATATAAAATACAAAATGTATAAAAACAAAGACAAATTTAATAGAGAAAAAATAAAAGGAAAAGATAAAGTTCAAAATAAAGAAATAATAAAAAAAATAATAGCATATTCAATTCCACTTATAATAGTAAGTGTAGCAACAGATATCTATGGTATAACCGATATGGCTTTAATGGTAAGAACTTCTCACGCCTTAGGCTACAGTGCCACTGACAGTGAAACAATCGCAAGTATAGTAGCAACCTGGGCTCCTAAAATATGTATGGTAATAAATGCAGTAGCCATAGGCCTTACAACAAGTCTAATCCCACATATGGTTTCTTCATTTACAAAAAATGATTTAGTTGAATCAAATAATAAATTTAATGAAGCAATGAACATAATAATATTTACAACTCTTCCTCTTACTATAGGACTAGCCTTACTAAGTAAACCAACTTACACACTATTTTATGGACAAAGTATGTACGGTCCTGTTATATTAAAATACACTTCATTTGTTGCTTTCTTTGCAAGTATTTACATAGTTATGAGTATGGCTTTACAAAGCCTAAACAAATTTAAAACTGTATACCTAAGTACTATACTAGGTTTTCTAACTAATGCTTTATTAGATATCCCACTAATGTATTTATTTAATAGTCTTGGACTAGAAGCATTCTACGGAGCAATACTAGCAACAATACTAGGTTACATCTTATCATTTACAATAGTACTAGTTTCACTTAAAAAATCACTTAACTTTAAATATAAAAATATAATAAAAACAATACTAAAAACACTAGTACCTACTATCCTTATGACTTCTATACTCTTAGTCTTAAGTTTATTCATAAAAATAGATCAAACTACTTACCTTAATATAATACTAGTATGTATCTTATATGCTTTTATAGGCGGTTTAATTTACATAATAACTTCTTATAAAATGGGACTCTTAAGTGATGTACTAGGTAATGACTTTGTAGATAAAATACTAAAAAAATTAAAACTAAAGAAAGGAAATAACTAATGTTAAAAGTAGAAAATGTAACAAAATATTATGATGATACACCAGCAGTTAAAAACCTAAGTTTTGAAGTAAAAGATGGTGAAATATTTGGACTTCTAGGAGTAAATGGAGCAGGAAAAACAACTACATTTAGAATGATAACTGGCCTTTTAGATAAAACAGAAGGAAGTATTACATTTAACGGTAAAAAAATAGATTATTCACTTACTGACAAAATAGGTTTTCTAACTGAAGAAAGAAGTTTACTAACAAAAATGACAGTTTTTGAACTAGCAAAATTCTATGGTGGACTAAAAAGTATGACTAATACTGAAATAGAGAAAAGACTAGATTACTTACTAGAAAAACTAGAAATAACTGAATACAAAAATAGAAAAATAAAAGAACTATCTAAAGGTAACCAACAAAAAGTACAATTCATAATGAGCATAATAAATAAACCAAAACTACTAATACTTGATGAACCTTTTTCTGGACTAGATCCAATAAATATAGAACTATTTAAAAACCTAATACTTGAGTTAAAAGAAGAAGGAACAAGCATAATATTTTCTTCACACAGAATGGAACATGTAGAATATTTCTGTGAATCTTTATGTATCTTAGTAAAAGGAGAAACAGTCCTAAAAGGTAACTTAAAAGAAATAAAAGAAAGCTTTAGAAAGAAAAACATAATAATAAATGGAAACGTAAAAAAAGAAGATTTAGAAAAAATAGATGGAGTATTAAAAGTTACTAAAAATGGAAGTGACTTTGTAGTAAGCATTGAATCTAAAAAAGTAGTAGAAAAAGTATTTGATTACATAAAAAAACAAAAAGATATAACAAAATTTGTAGTAGAAGAACCTACACTAAATGAAATATTTATTGAGAAAGTAGGTGAACAATATGCAAAGTAACAAACTAAAACTTTTAATCAAAGAAGGCTTAAAGAAAAAAATAAATACTAAATGGTTTAAAGTAGTAAACTTAATATTATTAATAGTGATTCCACTTATAATAAACATAGATAGCATAATAAAATTCTTTGGTGGAGACTTTAATGACCCAGTAGTAATAAATGTAATAGATAACACAAATAAATTCTATGATAGTGTATCTTCAATATATAAAAACAGCACAGAAAATTTAAGTAGCCAAAATACAGAAATAAAAAGAAGTAAAAAAACTAGTACTGAACTTGAAAAAGAAATAAAAGAAGAAGAATCAAACGATATCATACTAGAAATAGATGAAAAAAACGGAGAATACACAGTAAAACTAACTTCATTTGATTATGTAGACTCAATTACAATAACAATTCTAACTTCAGCAATAAACACTACTAAAACAAATCTAGCACTTCTAGAAAGTGATATTGACACTTCTTTGTTAAATGAAATAAATAAACCTGTAGAAATACAAAGAACTTATCTAACTGAAGAACTTGATGAAAACTATGAACTAATGACATACATAAGTAGTTTCTTAATTCCAATGTTCATAGTACCATTCTTTTTACTAGTACTTATAGTTATTCAAATGATTGGAGCAGAAATAAATGAAGAAAAATCAAGTAAAAGTATGGAAGTAATAATATCAAGCGTAAACCCTAAAATACACTTTATATCTAAAATAATAACAGCTAACATATATGCAATACTTCAAAGCATACTATTTATACTTTACTTTATAATAGGTATATTTTTAAGAACTAGTATAACAGGAAAAACAATAACAGCTAGTTTTGGACCAGAACTATCTGAAATGCTAAACACATTCATACAAAGTGGAATGCTAAGTAATATATTAAAGTGTCTTCCATTTATAATAATAATGATAATACTTTCATTTATTGCTTATTCACTTCTTGCTGGAATACTTGCATCTATGACAACTAATCAAGAAGACTTCCAACAATTACAAACACCACTAATGATATTAATAATGGTAGGTTACTTTATATCAATAATTGCATCAACTTATGAAAAAAGTTCATTTATAATTATGTTATCAGTAATACCATTCTTATCTTCAATAATCGCCCCAGTACTATTAATAACTGGACAAATTGGCCTAATTGAAATAACTATTGCTATTGTACTTTTACTTTTAACAATATACTTATTAATAAAATATGGCTCTAGAATATATAAAGTAGGAATACTAAACTATAGTTCAAATAACTTATGGAAAAAAATAATAAAATCTTTAAAAACAAAAGAATAAAAGGTAAGATGATTACTCATTTTACCTTTTTATAAAATCAATTTATTTTTATAATACAATATGCTAAAATTAAATAAAAAGAAGGTGTGTTCTATGAAAGAAAAGTCTTTTAAAATTTTAAAATATTTTAATATATTTCTAATAATTATTAGTATTATAGCCATTTTATTTTTACATAACTTTAAAATAAATAAATTAAAAATAATCTATGAAACATTAATTAAAAATGGAGACTATAAAATATATTTAAAAAAAGAAAACAACGAAAAGTTAACTACTAATGATATAGAAAAAATTAATACAGATTACAGAAAAATAATTAAAATGACAGAGTCTAATCATCAAATTACTCTTCTTAGTGGAGATAATAATGATAAAGTCTATTATAATTTATTCGCTGATAAAACTTTAAAATTTATAGAATATACAAATAATGATTTTGAAAATATTAATATAATAGGTAAACTACCAACAAAACCTAATGAAGTATTAATTCATAAAATCTTAGCAGATTATATAATTGAAAATGGTATACTGATTAAAAATTCAAAAAAAATTAGATAACATTGATATTTATAACCCAAAATCATATGAAGAATTAATTAATTCAAAAAAACAAATTAATTTTGGTAATAGTATGAATTCATACATAATTATAACTGGAATAATTGATGATGATTTAAGTAAATATGATAAACTAAAATCTTTATCTAATAACGAAATAAAAAATGATAATAAATTATATAAACTATACAAAGAATTTCAAAATAATTATGAAAACATAATAAATATAGCATATATAAATAATAATTTTTTTAACAAATTTGAAATAAACTTTTTAGATAACATTAATTACACAAGTACACTTAATTATAACAATGAAAAATTCTATCTTAAATTAGGTTATTTGCAAGATTATGATGAAGTAGAAATATACGATGGAAGTGAATATAAAACAACTTTAGACTTAAAAGATAATGAAATAATAATTGATTTAAATTTTTTAAATATATTAACTAAAGGAGAACTTTTAAAAGAATGGAATAATATAAAAGAAAACACTTCATTAAAAGATTACATAGCCAAATTTTCAAATGAAAACAATATAATTGGCACAAAAGCCAAAATAGAAGTAGAAAAAATACCTAAGTTAAATAACAAAGAAGTAATAATAAAAGGAATAAGAATAGCAAATTTAGACTTAGATAAATATTTTACAAGTTCAGAAATTTATATTAAAAAAGAATTAATAAATAAATACATAAATAAAATAGAAATAACAGAGTTAATAATTGATGCTAAAAATAAATACGAATTAACAAATTTATTTAAAAATAACTTAAAAGATACGAATTATATTATAAAAACTAAATATGATAACAAAATAGACTCAGTTTATTCTAAAAAAGTAAATATAAAAAATAAATTAGAAATTTTTTCAAAAACTATTTTAATAATAGGTATTATATTACTAATAATATCAATTTATATAGAAAATAAAAAACATAAAAAAATATAAAAAGTGGTTAATCAAAATTTCCACTTTTTTTAAACTAAAATTTATTTTACCTTTTTAATTTTGCCTACAATTAAAACTAACAAACATATAACAAAAATTAAGAAATAAATTAAACCAACTATATAAGAAGTATCAATTAAATTTAAAAACCCTTCATAAGGTAAACTAAGAAAAATAATAGAAATAATAGGAATAACTATTAAACAAGTTGTACTTATAAAACTTTTCTTTTTATCTAATTTAAAATGAAAACTTATTAATCTCTTTAAAAACATAAGACAAAAAGAAACCGTAAAACTCATAAAAAGTAAAAATACTATAATACTAATATTTTCTATATTCTCTATAAAATTAAGAACATTAATATTTTTAAGAACAACATAAGAAGGATATGTATAAACTTCACATACATTTACTCCAAGAACACTAATAATAGTAAAAAATATAAACCCAATAAGTATAAAAGAAAAACTGTAACACTTAACTAAACTCTTAGATATATTTTTATTATTAGTAATATTATTTTTAGGAATAACTAAAGTAAGAAAAAGTGGAACATAATAACTAAAAGCAAAAACAATACTAGACTTTGCTATATGAACAAAATCATTATTTAAAATAGGTTTTAAGTTTTCTAAGTCCATTCCTTTTCTTAAAGCTAAAATATTAAAAACAATAATTAAAATACCTAGTACTGAATTAAAAGTGGCCATTCTTCCCATCAAATCAAAATTAAACATAAGTAAATAAACAATAGGTAAAATAAGTATTAAAGTAATAAAAATAACAGGAGTATCAATTAAAAATTCGTGAGATACAAAAGTAGTAACCCTAAAGAAAATAATTAAAGATAAACTAAATACAAGTAACCCTAAAATAAAACTAACAATTTTACTACTAACTTTAGAAAAAACTCTATCTATCTTTTCAAAAATATCTAAGTCTGGTAAAAACTTAAAAATCTTTAAAAACAAAATTAAAATTAAAAGCCCTATAAAATAACTATAAACTAAACTCATAAAAACACTAGTCTTACTATTATTAATCATAAAAGGAAACAAAATACCAAGTAAAGTAGAATTCATAAGACAAATAACAATAAAAGAAAAACTTAAATTACTTAACTTATACTTACTCATTCTAACTCTCCTTTCAAATTGCCTTGTTTAAAAATATCAGCATCCACTTTTATTTCTATATCTAATTTATTAAGTCCGTCTTTATCCCAATCTTTTTTATCAAAATCGAAATATCCATAATCATTTTTATAAATAAAATTGCCTATACCTATAAAATCTAATTTTTTATCTCTTGCAAGATTTATAGTAGAACTAACATACTCTTTTACTTGATCTTTAAAAATATTTGTCACTTTCTTTAAAGTATCTTTACTATCCAGTTTGTTTTCACATCCATAAAAAGTAATCTCACCAGTAACCTTACCATCTATAACTAACTTATTACCTTTCTTTTTATCAAACTTAAAATCACTCTTTAAAGTTTCAACTGTAAAATAATTTTCTTTATCACATTTTGCACTTATTGTTGCGTTCTCTATATGATTCTTTAAAAAATTATAACCAAAACTCTCACTTTTTCCTAAACTAATTAAATTACCATCTTTATCATAAGTAACTAAATTATTAACTTCTATATAACTAGAAGTATCACTTTCCTTTAAATCTTCAACATTATCGCTTCCTTCACTATTACCACTAATCTTAATATTAGGATAAACTGGACTAATACCAGGCTCCAAAAAACTTCTAAGATATTCTAAAAAAGTAACAGAATAAGAAGCACCATACCTCTTTTCACTAAGTTCAAGTATTTTGGCTAAATTATTAGATGAATTAGTATTAAATTCAGACAAACTAGATAAAATCTCTTTACCAGTATTATCTGTACTAGTAATAACCATAAAATTAAGTGATAACTTAGTATCTCTTGCTAAAAAATCTATAACATCTCTTAAATTATCATTAATAACACTTTTATCTAAAATAACATATTCAACGTCTGGTGAAAAAAATATCTTTGAACTCTTTAAATTCATACTTCTAATTGCATCCATTAATGTAGGCCCA
>CANPXI010000009.1 GCA_947585885.1 uncultured Bacilli bacterium | reverse complement strand
TATGTTAACAATTGAAAACTTAATAGAAATATTTGTAACTGACGGAGCATTTAAGAAAATGTTAGCAAAATTCTTAGAAGAAGAGGAAAGTAAACTTGAAGAAGTACCTGTAAAAGTAGAAAAAGAAGTAAAAGAAGAAAAGACAACACCTACTAAAAAAAGTGTTAAAAAAGAAAACAAAAAAGAAGAAGTAAAAGTTATAGAAGCGCCAAAGAAAGAAGCTAAAAAGGAAGTAAAAAAAGAAACAAAACCAAAAACAAATAATAAAACAACTAAAACAGTAGTTAAACCAAAAACAACTACTAAAAAAGCATCAACTACACCTAAGAAAAAAGTAGGAAGACCAAAAAAGAATTCAAAATAAGAGTTCTTTTTTTGTATAAAAAAATTATTTCAAAATATAATATAACGAAGGGGGAAATAAAAATGGATATAATAAAAGTATCTAGTAAAAGTGCACCACAAAAAGTAGCAGGTGCAATAGCAAACTTATTTAGAGAAAGAGATGAAGCTGTAGAAATGCAAGCAATAGGTGCAGGAGCATTAAACCAAGCAATAAAAGGAATTGCAATTGCAAGAGGTTATGTAGCGCCAACTGGAAAAAATCTTGTATGCACCCCAGCTTTTAGTGACATAACAATTGACGGCGAAGAAAGAACTGCTATAAAATTAATAATCGAGGCTAAATAAGCCTTTTTTATTTTTTAATTCATAAAAATATGTTATACTTATACTAGGTGGTGCAACGGTTATGAAGAATAAAAAAGGTTTTACATTAACTGAGTTATTAGTAGTAATAGTAATACTTGTCTCTATTGTAGGAACTTCTATATTTGGAATTGAAGAAATATCAAACCAAGTAAAATTAAGAAAACAAAATGACTTAATAACAGAAGTAGAACAAGCAGCAGATTTATACATAAACACACATGAAGTTTATAGGCTAGCCATACTAAATAATGAAGTAGAAGAACATTGCACAAGAGTATACACACTTCAAAATGAAGGACTACTAAAAACAGACTTAATAGATCCAATGACAAACGATAGATTACCAGCTAACCTATGTGTAACATCTAAACTAAATGAAGACGGGGTAATAGTAAGTGAATTTAAATATAGATAAATGAATACTTTAAATAAAAAGTATTTTTTCTTTTAAAAAAGTCTTGACGTCCATACACTTGTTTGTTATTATATTAATGTGCTTTTTGAATAAATGCAAAATTATTTGTGAATATTAATAAAAGGAAGTGTAATAATGGACAAAATTGTAATAAAAGGAGCGCGTGAAAACAACCTTAAAAATATAGATATAGAAATACCTAAAAATAAACTAATAGTAATGACAGGAGTAAGTGGAAGTGGTAAAAGTAGTCTAGCTTTTGATACAATATATGCTGAAGGTCAAAGAAGATACGTTGAAAGCTTAAGTGCTTATGCACGTCAATTTTTAGGTAATATGGAAAAACCAGAAGTTGATTCAATTGAAGGACTAAGTCCTAGTATAAGTATAGACCAAAAAACAACAAACAAAAACCCAAGAAGTACGGTAGGAACAGTAACTGAAATATATGACTACCTAAGACTTTTATTTGCAAGAATTGGTGTACCTTACTGTCCAATACACAAAAAACCAATTAAAAGCCAATCTATTGAAGAAATGGTAAATAAAATAATGGAGTACCCAGAAGGTACTAAAATCGAAATATTAAGTCCAATAGTAAGAGGAGAAAAAGGAACACATAAAGACTTACTAGAAGACTTAAGAAAAGATGGGTTTGTAAGAGTTAGAATAGACGGTGAAGTAAGAGACCTAAGTGAAGAAATAACTCTAGAAAAAAACATAAAAAACACAATAGATGTAGTAGTAGATAGAATAGTAGTAAAAGAAAAATCAAGAAGTAGAATATTTGAAAGTGTAGAACTTAGTACTAAAATGGCTAAAGGTAAAGTATTAATAAATGTACTAGGTGATAAAGAAATACTTATGAGTGAAAACTATGCTTGTCCAGACTGTAACTTTAGTCTAGAAGAACTAGAGCCTAGAATGTTCTCATTTAATAGTCCTTACGGAGCTTGTCCAGACTGTAAAGGTTTAGGAGTAAAAATGAGTATAGATGTAGACCTATTAATTCCAGACAAAAACAAAAGCATAATGAATGGAGCAGTAGCCTCTTTCCAAAGTGGTGAAACACTAAACATATACTTTAAAAAATTATCTTCTGTAGCTGAGCATTATAACATAGACTTAAATAAACCAATAAAAGACTACACAAAAAAAGAATTTGACATAATATTCTATGGCTCTAAAGAAAAACTAGATTTTAAAGTAAAAACAAAAACAGGAAGTATACTAAGAAGTCACGATTACTTTGAAGGAATAATAAGTAATTTAGAAAGAAGATATATGGAAACTGCGAGTCCTAGTATTCGTGAATGGATAGAAAGCTATATGACAGAACTACCTTGTGACACTTGTAAAGGTAGAAGACTAGATGAAAAAATGCTAAACGTATTTGTTGGTGGAAAAAACATATATGAAGTAACTGAACTAAGTATCAGAGACTTAATAACATTCTTTGACAAACTAAAACTAACAAAAACAGAAGAGGAAATATCTTTCTTAATACTAAAAGAAATAAAAGAAAGACTAAACTTTTTACATAACGTAGGCCTAGACTACTTAACACTATCTAGAAGTGCTAGCACACTTTCAGGTGGAGAAAGTCAAAGAATAAGACTAGCGACTCAAATAGGTAGTAAACTAAGTGGAATACTATATGTATTAGATGAGCCATCAATTGGACTTCACCAAAGAGATAATGATAAACTAATTGCATCTTTAAAAGAAATGAGAGACTTAGGTAACACACTTATAGTAGTTGAACACGACACTGATACAATGCTTGCAAGTGACTACATAATTGATATAGGCCCAGTCGCAGGTGAAAAAGGTGGATATGTAGTAGCCCAAGGTACACCTGAAGAAATAATGAAAAACGAAAGCAGCATAACAGGTAAATACCTAAGTGGAAAACTAAAAATAGAAGTACCTAAAAAAAGAAGAAAAGGCAGTGGCAAATTTATTGAAATAAAAGGTGCAGAAGAAAACAACCTTAAAAACATAAATGTAAAAATACCAAAAGGCAAATTTGTATGCGTAACTGGAGTAAGTGGAAGTGGTAAAAGTAGTTTAGTAAACGAAATACTTTATAAAAAACTATCATCTACCATTTACCGTTCAAAAGAAAAACCAGGTAAATTTAAATCAATAAAAGGAATAGAAGACGTAGATAAAGTTGTATACATTAGCCAAGATCCAATAGGAAGAACACCAAGAAGTAACCCATCAACATATGTAGGACTATTTGATCTAATAAGAGATGTATTTACTGAAACTAAAGAAGCAAAAATGAGAGGATACACTAAAAGTAGATTCAGTTTTAACGTAAAAGGTGGAAGATGTGAAGCTTGTAATGGAGACGGTGTTAAAAAAATAGAAATGCATTTCTTACCAGACGTATATGTTCCATGTGATGTATGTCACGGAAAAAGATATAATAACGAAACACTTAACATTAAATTTAAAGGTCTAAACATTGCAGAAGTATTAGACTTAAGAGTAGATGAAGCCCTAGAAGTATTTGAAAATGTTCCTAAAGTAAAAAGAATATTAGAAACAATGCACGATGTAGGACTAGGGTACGTTAAACTAGGACAAAATGCAGTAACACTTTCAGGTGGTGAAGCAGGTCGTGTAAAACTTGCAAAAGAACTTCAAAAACGTCCTACTGGTAAAAGTGTTTATATACTAGATGAACCATCTACTGGACTTCATACTGATGATATAAAGAAACTATTAGAAATACTAAATAGAATAGTAGATAACGGAGACACAGTAATAGTAATCGAGCATAACCTAGACATAATAAAAGTAGCAGACCACATAATTGACTTAGGCCCTGAAGGTGGAGACTTAGGTGGACAAGTAGTCGCAACAGGTACTCCAGAAGAAGTATCAAAAGTAAAAGAAAGTTACACAGGAATATATCTAAAAAAAGTACTTAATGACTAACTTAAGTACTTTTAAAATACAAAAAACGTACAAAATGTACGAAAATAACAGTAAAATATGTACAAATTGTACGAAAAATGTTGTATGATGAGATTACAACTTAATGATAATAAAAACTAAGTTATAAAATATAGTATTATATTGAAAGTTAAGAATAATGTAAACTTAACAAATAAACGTCAAAATATTTACAATAACACTTTTCTAACTAAAAATAATAATTTATAATAAAATATATTGGAGGATAAATAATGAGTAAAATATATATAAATAGAGAAGAAGTAAAACAAAATGAAAAAAAAGACGACTTAATAGAATTTCTTCTAAAACTCTTAGTAAGTGCAGTAACACTAATACTTGCATCAAACATATTTAAAGGCTTCTATATAGAGAACATATTCTATGCATTACTAACAGCATTATTAATAAGTGTACTAAACCTAACACTAAAACCATTCTTAATATACATAACACTCCCACTTACAGTAATGTCTTACGGAATACTATATCCCATAGTAAACCTAATAATACTAAAACTAGCAAGCTTACTAATGGGTTCATCTTTCATAGTAGAAGGATGGATATTACCATTTTTTATAACAATATTTATAAGTTTAATGACAAAACTACTTGAATACTTCTTTGTAAAACCATTCGTAGAAAGGAGATAATATTATGAACCCATATGCAGTTCAAATAGGAAATTTTGGAATAACTTGGTATAGTTTATTTATACTAACAGGAATAATACTTGCTTACATATTTATAAGAAGTGAAGCAAAAAAATTTAATTTAAAAGGTGACTTTATAACTAACTTAGTATTTTGGACAGTAATAGTAGGTATAATAGGCGCAAGGGCTTATTATGTAATCTTTAACTGGAGTTACTATAGTACTCACGTAAGTGAAATATTTAAAGTTTGGGAAGGTGGTCTTGCAATTCACGGTGGCTTACTAGCAGGCCTTATAGTAATGATAATATACTGTAAAAGACATAAAGTATCAGTTCTTAGAATGCTAGACATATCTGCACCTTTCATATTACTTGCACAAGCATTAGGTAGATGGGGTAACTTCTTTAATAGTGAAGCTTACGGAGTAGCAACAACATTTGAAAAACTAAAAGCAATGAAATTTATCCCAGACTTTGTAATATATGGAATGAACATAGATGGAGTATACTATACACCAACATTTTACTATGAGTCTCTTTGGTGCTTACTAGGTGTAATAGTAATACTTCTAGTAAGAAGATTAAAGTACATTCGTCTAGGTCAACAAATAGGAATATACCTAATGTGGTATAGTGCTGGTAGATTCTTTATAGAAAGCCTAAGAACAGATAGTTTAATGTTAGGTTACTTTAAAGCAGCCCAAATAATGAGTGTAATCTTATTTATCGTGGGTATAGTATTAGTACTATTACAAATAAGAAAACCAAAACTAGAATACTTATATAACAAAAAAGAAGATATAGAAGTATTAGATTTATAAAGGAGGAAAATATGTACGACACATTAATAGTTGGTATGGGTCCTGCAGGAATGAGTGCAGGAGTATATGCAAAACGTGCTGGACTAAAAACAATAATGCTTGAAAAAAATACACCAGGAGGCCTTATAAACATAACAAACTTAGTAGATAACTACTTAGGTTTTGATAACATAACTGGCCCAGAACTAGCATACAAAATGTTTGAACACGTAAAAAATAATGAAGTAGAGTACAAAATAGAAGAAGTAACAAAAATAAAAAAAGAAGAAAATCACTTCATAGTCACAACAAATAAAAATACATATACTACTAAAACAGTAATACTAGCTGGTGGACGTTCTCCAATAAAAGCCCCAATAGAAGATAGACTAAAAAACATAAAAATAAGTAGATGCAGTATATGTGATGCACCTCTATACAAAAACAAAGACGTATTAGTAATCGGTGGAGGTAACTCAGCATTTGAAGAAGGAATTTACTTAAGTGACTTTGCAAAAAAACTAATAATTGTAACTCGTCATGAAGTAAAAGCAGACAAAGAATTAGTAACTGAAGCAAAAAAAAGAAAAAATATAGAAATAATAGAAAACGATGAAGTAACTGATATAATAGAAGAAAATGATAGATATAATGTAAAACTAAAAGAAAAAAATCTAATAGTTGATGGAATATTTAGTTATATCGGTTATAGTCCTAGTACAGAATACTTAAGTAACTTAGGAATAATAGAAGATAATGGTTACATAAAAACAAATGAAACAGAAACAAAAATAAAAGGAATATATGCATGTGGTGACATAATAGAAAAAGACGTATATCAAATAATAACTGCAGGTAGTGAAGGTGCAGTCGCTGCCCTAAAAGCAAAAAAATACATAAAAGAAGTACAAGAATAAATGTTGTCAAAAGGCAACATTTAATTTATAATATCAAAGCAAAAAAGGAAGTGTTTTAAGTGTTAGTATATGGAAAAAATGTAGCAAGAGAAATATTAAATAGTAGTGTTAAAATAAATAAAATTTATTTACAAGATACATTTAAAAATGAAGAATTATTAAAACTTATAAACAAAAGAAAACTTAATATAATATATAGAACAATGAGTGAAATGGACAAAATGACAAAAGGACTACATCAAGGAATAATAATAGATATAGAAGACTATAAATACTACACATTAGAAGACATAAAACAAAATAAAGAAAGTAACTTCATAGTAATACTAGACCACATAGAAGACCCAAGAAACTTTGGCGCTATAATAAGAACATGTGAATGTGCAGGAGTAGATTACATAATAATTCCAAACAAAAGAACAGTAGAAATAACTCCAATAGTAATGAAAACTTCTAGTGGAGCACTTGCAAACACAAAAATAGTACAAGTATCTAACATAAGAAACACAATTGAAGTACTAAAAAAAGAAAACTACTGGATCGTGGGAACAGATGCAAATGGAACAGATTACGAAAAAATAAATTATAAAGGTAAAATAGTATTAGTAATAGGTAGTGAAGGAACAGGACTAAAACAAATAATAAAATCTTCTTGTGATGAAATAGCTTCACTTCCACTAAAAGGTAAAGTAAATAGTCTAAATGCATCAGTCGCAGCAGGAATAATGATATATGAAATATTAAAAACGAGGTAAAATATGAATAACGAAAAATTAGATGAAGAATTACTAAAAGAAGTAGAAGAAGAAAATACTGATGCCTTAGAAGAACTAATAACAAAATATTCTCCTAAAATAAATGGAATAATAAATAAATATAAACAAAAAGCACATACCCTAGGCTTAGATACAAAAGACCTATATCAAGAAGGCTTAATCGGTCTAATAAAAGCAATAAAAACATATAAACAAGAAAAAGATGCATCATTTAAAACATACTCAACTATTTTAATAGAAAGAGAAATACTAGATTCAATAAAAACAAACGATAGAATAAAATACAAAACACTAAACAGTGCTATATCTTTAGATAATTACTTAGAAACAGAAGATAACTCACTTTATTCATTTGTATCTGACACAAGAAACACAATAGATTCAGACTTAATAAATGAAGAAGAAGAGGAAGAATTAAAAAAACAACTAACAGAATTTGAACTAAAAGTATTTGAACTAAAAATGGATGGCAAAACAAATAATGAAATATCTTTAATACTAGATAAAAACACAAGAAGTATAGAAAACACTATCCAAAGAATAAAAATAAAAATAAAAGAAATAAACAAATAAAAAAATTTGCAAAATATTGTAAGTAAAACTATAAATTTTATAATTGACACTAACAAATAGATAAACTATAATTAAATTGTAAAAAATAAAAGGAGAAGAACTATGAAGACAATAATCTCTTTCGAATTTGTGAAACTCGGGGGGGGTTAAAAACTAACTCTCATAGTTTTTTAATACACGCATAGATTTTTTCTATGTGTGTTTTTTGGTGGAAGGAGTTTTATGAAAAAACAATATATAATTATAGGAATAGTAAGTATATTAATATTAACCGTAAGTGTAAGCTTAGGTTATTGGATGGCACAAATAGAGGGTAATGGTGCTCAAATAACATTACAAGCACAAGACTTAAAAATAGTATTTGAGAGTACTGATAGTATAGATGCACCAAACATAGAACCAGGATGGAGTAAAACAAAAGAATTTACAGTAGAAAATAAAAGTGATGGAGATTATTACTATAATATAGGAATAGATAATTTAATAAATACATTTATATTAAATTTTATAAAATAATTTCAGATGATGGTGGATACAATATGGATGATTATGCATCAGTACCAAAGTCAGAGGAAGCAAGAAAAGAAATATTAAAAGATGAAATAAAGATAGAAAAAAATGTAATTCATCATTATACAATAGAATTCAAATATGAAGAAAGTGATGAAGATCAAAGCGCAGACATGGGTAAAATACTAAGTGGAAACTTAATGATAGAAGAAGGACATGGTCCAATACTAGTAAAAGATTTTGGTAAAACATTATATCCAAATGCAGAAAAAAGGACAGATTTTACAAATGTAGATGAAGAAGGAGCAGTCCATATAGAAAATGGAGATTATACGGAAGATGGAAAAACAGTATACTATTGGACAGGAAATGTAAATGGAACTGAATATGATAATTGGGTAAAGTTTGGGCAAGATAAAGATAATAATGACTTATGGTGGAGAATAATAAGAACAAATGAAGATGGGAGTTTAAGACTTTTATACCATGGAACAGTTCATACATCAACTCAAGCATACATAAATCCAACATTTGTTAACGGTTTTACATATAATGACATTAGTAATAATACAATATATGTAGGTTACATGTTTGGAACAAGAGGAAGTTTAGGATATAATAGATCATATCAAATTAATTCAAGTACAATAAAACAAACAATAGATAAATGGTATCAAGAAAATTTAGAAGCAAAAGGATATGATAAATATATAAGTAAAACAGCAATCTATTGTAATGATAGAAGTGGAGATAATTATAATTCAACAAATACAATGTATTATGCTACATATTATAGATTAGCTCAAAATGAAAAAAATCATCCAACATTTAAATGTGGATTAAATACTTCAGGAAGTGGAACACCAACATTATATAGAGATGCAACAACTGATGGTGGAAGAATAAGCGATATGTTTAGTGTAAGTACTGCTTCAGGAGGAAATGGCTTGTTAACAGAACCAATAGCTTTAATGACAGCAGATGAAATAGTATATGCAGGAGGTATATATAGAAAAAATTCAAATTCATATTACAATTTAAATAGCATTAATAGTAGTTCCGTTCAGGATAAGTATTGGTGGACAATGAGTCCTTATTCTGGATACACCGATTTATCTGCTGTATTTATAGTATATGGCCTTTCATCATATACAGGTCGTTTAGATGAGGCAGCACCGACTTATAGCGGTTATGTCGCCCGTCCAGTTCTTTCTCTGAAATCTTGTGTTACATTAACTGGTAATGGAAAAAGTGATGACCCATATATACCAAGTATAGATGATACTTGTGCTAAACTAGACAACTAACTTTACACATACTTAAGTAATCTCACTTGTAAAATAAAATATATTATGTTATCATTTACTCATTAAAGGTAGTAATGGAATTACTATCTTTCTTTTTATTTAAAGATAGTACTAAAGAGGAAAATAATGAAAGAATTTAAAATATTAGATAAAGTAAAATGGTTACTTGACTATGCAGAAAGTTACATGTTTTCTTCATTTCCCAAAGTACACTTAGCCCTTAAAATAAAACTAGAAGAAAACTTGTACTCCCTAATAGAAAACTGCATACGTGCAAACCTAAACAAAGGAAACATAAGAAGTAAATATCAAAAAGAAATACTTACTAACATAAGTCTAATAGATTATTATGTAGGTGCTATTTTAGATAAAGGAATAATAAAAAAGAAAAGATTTACTTCATTTATAAACTGTCTAAATGAAGTAAGAAAAATGACATACGGATGGATAAACAATGAAGAGAAAGAACAATCTGTATAAAAACATTCTATCTACTACTCACGCATTAAACATGTACAAAACAATAAAACAAAATTGTAAAAATAAAAAAGAAGTATATCGTTTTTCATTAAACCTAAACCAAAACATATATGAAATACTAAACAAACTCTATAATGAAACATACAAATTTGATAAATACAGAATATTCATAATAAAAGAACCAAAATATAGACTAATAATGAGTGAAAAAGTAGAAGATAAAATAGTAAACCATCTAGTAGCCAAATACATATTACTCCCTGCATTAGACTCTAGTTTAATAGACTCTAATGTTGCAACAAGATACAAAAAAGGAAGTGGATATGCTTTTAAACTATTTAATAAATATGTAAATAGATTATTAAATGAAAAAAAAGAAATATACATATTAAAAATAGACATTAGTAAATATTTCTATAACATAGATCACACTGAATGTATGAGACTATTAAAGAAAAAAATAAAAGATGAAAAATCTCTTAAACTTGTTGATAATATATTAAAAACAACAAATGAACCATATATAAACAAAGAAATAAAATACATGGTAGGAAAAGAAATAAGAAGAGTAAAATCATTAAACATAAGTGAAAAAGAAAAACAAATAAAAATAGACCAACTAAATAGCTTACCATTATATTATCACGGAAAAGGCTTACCAATAGGCAATATGACAAGTCAAATACTAGCTGTTTATTACTTAAATGAAGTAGACCACTACATAAAAGAAACACTTAAATTTAAAAACTATATAAGATATATGGATGACTTAATAATAATGGATACTGATAAAGAAAAACTAAAAGAAGGATACAAAAAAATAAAAGAAAAAATAGAAACACTAGAACTTAAAACAAACAAAAAAAGTAATATATACAGGTTATCAAATGGAATAACATTTCTAGGTTACACATTTAAATCAAATAATAACAAATTAATAATAAGATATAACAAAACCACTTCTAGAAGAATAACAAGAAGACTAAAAAATCTAAAAAGATTTGATTATGAAAAATACTTAAAAAGTAAAGGTAGTTATAAAGGCTTTTTAGAAAAATGTAACACTAGTTTATATGAAAAAATGATGGAAATATAAAGGAGAAAAATATGAACAAAGAAAGCTTATACAAAATAGCAAAAATTAATAATAAAGAAAAAATAGTATTAGTAAAATATGGAAACTTCTATAAATCATTTGAAAGTGATGCTATTTTACTATGGGGTTTATTTGGTTATAGAATTATTGATGGAAAAGCATCATTTCCTTTATCAGTATTTGGTAGTGTAGTAAGTAAACTTAATAGACTAGGTATAAGTGTAGTAGTAGTTAATAATGAAAATGATACCAACTATTATACTGCTATGAAAGAAAACACATATAATGAATATTCAACTGACATAATGAACAAATATGAAACAGATGGAAAAATAAGTGAAATAAAATCATTAGTCGAAGATAAAATAAAATCAAGTTTTGTAAACTATGATAAATTACGGGAGTTCTTAAATACACTATAACTATATTGCAATTTTCTTATATAAATTATATTATATATATAAAGAATTGAGTTGATTATAATGAAAAAAGAACCTAAAAACATAATAAAAGATGAAATCTATGATTATTTTACTTTAGAAGAAATAGAAAAGACTTCTGAAGAACTAAAATATATGGAAGAACATCCAGAAGAATATAAAAGCTATACTGACATACAAGAATTAAAAAAAGATTTACTAAAAGATGATGAACTATAAGCCTAAACATAGGCTTTTTTTGTATACTTTATAAACTAACAAAAATATTGTATAATTTTATCTAGGTGGTTATATATGAACTTTAACTATTTAGACTATGTAGAAACAACAGATTTATCTTTTGGTGTTAAAGAAAAAATGTGGATAACTTTTTTAGGAGATAAAAATAAAGACATAGTAGATAACTTACTATTTAAAAAAGAAAACAACTTTATAACAATAAACTATAGCAAAATAACTAACAAAAACAAAGACAAACTAAGAAAACTAATAGGATACGTAAGTTTTTCTATGCTTGATATTTTCTTAGGTGAAAGAATAAGTGATGAACTTGCTTATAACCTAGAAAGTTTAGGAACAAACAAAAAAGAAATGAAAGAAAAAGTAGAAGAAATTGCTAACTCTTATAAAATAAAAAACATAGATAAAAGTCCAACAGAACTAAACCTATCTGAAAAAATAAAACTATCTTTTGCAAGAATACTAATATCTAACCCAAAAGTACTTGTAATAGATGACATCATAAAATTACTTGATAAAAGTGACTTAAAAATAGTACTTAAAAATCTAAAAAACTATACGGAAAAAGGCGGAATAATACTAAACTTCACAACAGAAATAGAAGAGACAGTACTAGGAGATGAAATAATAATAACTGATAAAGAAAAAATAATACTAAGTGGAAAAACAATAAGTGTATTAAATGAAGAAAAATTAATGAAAAGACTAGGCTATAACTTACCATTTATAGTACTTCTAAACAAATACCTAAAAGACTACGAACTAATAGAAAACTACATACTTGACTATGAAAGGTTGGTTGATGCAATATGGTAATAAAATTTGATAACGTAACCTATAAAGAAAACATAATGACTCCACTAGAAAAAACATACATAAAAAATTTATCACTAATAATAAATGAAAACAAAATAACAAGTTTTATAGGTGACTCAGAAAGTGGAATATATAAGCTAGGTGACTTAATAAATGCTAGTTCCTATGTAACAAGTGGAAAAATAAAAGTATTAAACTATATAAATGATGGTAGAACTATAAAAAAAGTAAACATATTAAGAATGAATGTAGGACTAGTAAAACTAAATAAAGACGAAATGTTATTTAACAAAACAGTAAAAGATGAACTAGAATTTGGAATAAAATACTTTAAATACAAAACAGAAAAGAAAAGTGTAAGAGTACCTGATGCATTAAAACTAGTAGGTTTAACTAGCGATTATCTAGAAAAAAACATAAAAGACTTAACACTTTCAGAAATAAGAAAAGTATCACTTGCTTCAGTTCTAATATTTAACCCAAGCATAATAATAATTGAAGAACCAACTTATGGTTTACAAAATAAAGATAGAGAAGACTTAAAAAAATTACTAACAATGCTAAAAACAAAATATAATAAAACAATAATATTACTTACAAAAGACACAGACTTCATATATGGACTAACTGATGAAGTATTTATAATGAATAAAGGAAGTATTGTATCTCACGGTGGTAAAGAACTACTTGAAAATGAAGACTTAATAAACACATACAACCTAAAAGCCCCTGAAATAATAAGATTTATAAACTATGCAAACAAAAAAAATGCAAATCTTACATACACAAGTAACATCTTAGACTTAATAAAGGAGGTGTATAGAAATGCATTCTAATAAATACTTTGGTTCTTATTACCCAGTAGATAGCTTCATTCACAAAATAAACCCAGTAATAAAACTAGTAGCCTTATTCTTACTATTAATTCCAATAATAGGAAGTATGGAACTAAAACTACACGTTGTAATGTTATTCTTTACAGTAATGCTTCTATATAGTAGTAAAGTACCTCTTAGATTTTACTTTAATATGCTATATGGAATAAGATACTTATTTATATTACTCTTATTCTTACTAGCAAGTCGTGGGCTAGATTTAGAAACAGCAGTAATAGTACTCCTAAAAATAGTAATACTTATAGAATACCTAAGTTTAATATTCTATACAACAAGCCCAAATGAACTTAAATATGGAATAGAAAAGTCTCTTAGTCCATTTAACTTTCTATCACTAAACTTAGGAAAATTTGCAAATGTTGTAGTTAATATAATAACATTCTTTCCATTACTATTTGTAACAGAACAAAAAGTACTAAAAAGTGCTTCAATGAGAGGACTAGACTACTATAACCAAGACATACTATCTAAAATATATGTAGCATCTAGTTCACTAAAAAACACATTTAGATTAACTTTTGAAAGAATAAAAGAAGAAAAATTTGCAAGTACTCTAAGAATGTATAACGTATCAAAGCATAGAACAAACCTAAGCACAAATAAAATAAACTTTAACGGAATATTCCTATTATTAATACACCTAATATTCGTAGCTTATTACATATATGAAAGAGGTTTACTATGAAGTATTTAGTTAATATTACATATGATGGATCTAACTTTTATGGTTCAAGTATTCAAAAAAATAAAAGAACAGTAACAGGTGAAATAGAAACTAAACTATCAAAAATACTAAACACAAAAACAAAAATCACTTCTTGTTCTAGAACAGATAAAGGAGTACACGCAAATAACTTTTACTTTCACTTTACTTCCCAAAAAGAACTAAACATAGATAAACTAAAAAAGAGTCTAAATAGTTTATTAGATAAAGACATATTTATAAAAGAAATAAAAGAAGTAGATGATAACTTTCATGCTAGATACAGTGTTCTAAATAAAGAATATAAATACGTTATAAACAGAGGTGAATATTCACCTACAAAAAGAAACTATGAACTAGAATATAATAAAGAAATAGACATAAAAAAACTAAAACAAGCAAGTAATTACTTAATCGGAACACACGACTTTAAATCATTCACCTCTGATAATGAAAAAGAAAGTTACATAAGAACAATAAACTATATAAAAATAAAAGAAAATAATAACTTAGTAGAAATATACATAAATGCAGATGGTTTCTTAAAATATATGGTAAGAAACATAATAGGACTTTTCCTAGAAATAAATGAAAACAAAAAAGAGTTAGAAGATATACCTAAAATATTAGAAAGTAAAGATAGAACAAAACTAGGTATAAAAGCAAGTCCTTGTGGTCTATATTTAAACATTGTAAATTATAAATAAAATGGTTATAATTAAGGTGGAGGAATAAAATGAAGGAAATAATAAAAAGAAGAGAACTAAAAGGAATACTAGTTTCACTATTACTAATAGTCTTAGGTGTATTTCTAATGATGAAACCACTTGAAATAGTTAACACATTAATAAAAATAATGGGAATAATATTACTTCTATGTGGATTTTTAGACTCACTTAATTACTTTAGAGATAAAGAAGATAGAATACTAAACTATGGACTATTAAAAGGACTAATGGAGTTATCTATTGGTATACTATTTATATTCAAATTTGAAGCATTAACAAACATATTCACAATAATAATTGGTTTAATAATAATATTTATAAACGTATCTAAACTACAACTATCACTTAACCTAAAAGAAATAGGTGGAGATAATTGGTTTGTAGGTACACTTATATCTGTTCTTTCAATTATATTAGGAATAATAGTAATATTAGATCCATTTAATTCAGTACAAGTACTAATAATGACTTCAGGTGCAATACTAATAGTATCTGAAATATCTAACATAATATATAGTATACTAGTATTATCTAGATTAAAGAAAATAGACTCAAAAATAAAAGACATAGTAGTAAAAGAAATAAAGGAATGAGCATAAAATTGCTCTTTTTTTAATCGTATAATTTCTTGACAAACATAACTCGGGGGGGGTACAATTATAAACAGATAGGGAATCTATCGCAAAATTTTTTCTAAAAAAACAAGGGAGGAAAGAGAATGAAAAAATTTTTAATAGCGTCTGCTGTAGTACTAACAAGCCTACTTTTTGTTCCAGGTAGTCTTTATGCAGCAACTTGTGAAAACACTAATACTAATAATGATAAAAAAGTTATGGTAGAAGCTGATAGTAATACACAATATTGTGACTCTATAGAAGATGCAGCTGCAGTTGTAAAACCTGGTGGAAAAATCACTATACTTGATGATATAAATGTTACAACTGAAATAGAATTAAGTCAAAATAGAGCTTATACAATTGTTTTAGGAAAAAACACAATTTCTACAACAGCTGATATAGCTTTATTTAGAGTAAAACAAGGAACAGTAACATTTTCTGGTGTAGAAGATAGTATATTACAAGGAGTAAGCAAACCTGTAATATCAGCAGAAGGTGGTAGAGTTATAATTGATGGTGGAACATATAATCTAACTGGTAAAAATCATACAAGTGGAACACTTCAAGCTAATGGATCATCTACTAACACTTCAATCACAGTAAAAGCTGGGGAAATTAAAGG
>CANPXI010000008.1 GCA_947585885.1 uncultured Bacilli bacterium | reverse complement strand
CATTAATAGGTAGTATGGAAAGTGATAAGATAGAAAGTGGAATAAGTTTATATAATTTATATAAGATAAGTGAAGTACTTAAAGTTCCTATAAATAAATTCTTTGAATAGATATCAGAAATTCTGGTATCTTTTTTTGTTAATTTAATGTTAAAAATAATATTAAATCTATTTTTGTTTAAAAATAAATAGTATAATAAAATTAAGGTGATGACTATGAATAATATAAAAAATATAGATGTAGAAAATAAAAAAGTAATAGTGAGAGTAGACTATAATGTACCAATAGAAGACGGTAAAATATTAGATAATTCTAGAATAGTTGCAAGTTTAGAAACAATAAAATACTTAATAGATAAAAATGCTAAAATAATATTAATGTCTCATTTAGGTAAAATAACAAAAGAAACAGATAAAGAAAAAAATACATTATTACCTGTAAAAGAAGAACTATCTAAATTATTAAATATGGATATTAAATTTTCAAAGTGTCTAAAAGGAGAAGAACTAGAAAACATAATAAACGAATTAAAACCAGGGGAAATAGTACTTTTAGAAAACACTAGATACATGGATGTTCCTAATATTTTAGAAAGTAATTGTGATACAGAACTATCTAAATATTGGGCTTCTCTAGGTGAAGTATTTATATTAGATGCTTTTGGTAGTGCACACCGAATGCATGCTTCCACTTATGGAATAAGCATATATTTACCACACGCAATCGGATTTTTAGTAGAAAAAGAAATAGAAAATCTAGATAAAATAAAAAATGAAAATAAAATAATACTACTAGGTGGAGCTAAAGTAAGTGACAAAATAGGTGTAATAAAGAATCTACTTGATAAAACCGAATACTTCCTAATAGGTGGTGCAATGTGTGCTAGTTTTTTAAAAGCAAAAGATATAAAAGTAGGAACAACTTTTGTTGATACTGAAAAACTAGAAGAACTAAAAGAATTATTAAAAACAAATAAGATAATATTACCAATAGATGTAGTTACTGAAAATGGAATAAAAAAAGTATCAGAAATAAATGATGATGAATCTATATTGGATATAGGCCCTGAGACTATAGAACTATTTACTAGTAAACTAAAAGAAGATACCCTAATACTTATGAATGGTACAATGGGTAAATATGAAGAACTTAAATACGAAAATGGAACAAAAAGTATATTTGAATTTCTAAAAACAGGTAACTATAAAGTAGTAGTATGTGGAGGAGACACAGGAAGTGCTAAAGAAAAATATAACTATGATGCATACTATACTTCTACTGGAGGAGGAGCATCCCTAAAATATTTAGAAGGTAAAGTATTAGAACCACTTAAAATAATGGAAACAGATTACAAAGAAAATATAGAAGATAAAACTGAAGACTTAAGTAGTGAAGTAGAAGAAAAAAAAGAAGAAGAAAAACAAGAAACACCAAAAGAAGAAAAGTTAATTGTCCTTAATCATAAAAGTTACCTTGGTTATGAAGAAATTAAAAAATACAAAGAAGAAATTAAAAAAATAAACTATAACAATCTAGTCCTAATGCCCAATATTGCTTATATCGAACTCTTTAATAGTTCTAATATAACACTTGGTTCACAAAATTTCTTTAGTTATAATTTTGGTTCTTACACAGGTGAGACAAGTCTAGAAATATTAAAAGATTTAGGTGTTACTTACACTTTAGTAGGTCACCCAGAAAGGCTAACATTAAGACTGGATACTTATGAAGAAATAAAAGAAAAACTATTTAAATCAGTTAGTAGTGGCTTTAAAACAATACTTTGTCTTGCACACGATGAAAAAGATAAAACACTAAAAAAAGAACTTAAATACTATCTAAAAGGAATAGACCTAAGTAGTATAAAAAACTTAATAATAGCTTATGAACCATCAGAAAAAATAGATTCAGACTATATTGATAAAGATGACATACTAGATAAAAAATATCTAATAAAAACATATTGTAAAAAAGAATTTGATATAAATGTTCCATTTCTATATGGAGGAGGTTTAACTAAAGAAAACATAAATGAAGTTTTAGAAGTAACTGATGGAGTAATACTAGGTAAAATTAGTACTAATATAGAAAAGTTAAAAGAAATAATTGATAATATAAAATAACTTTATTAAAAAATTAAATGCGTTGAACAAAAAATATGAATATTTATCTCTTACAGGAATTTTTTTGCAAAATTATAATAACCATTTCGACATTTAACGACAAAAAACGACATTTTTAGACAAAACTAGACCATTTAAACTCTAGAGTTCCTTATAATAAAATATTATAATAAAAAGGCAATGTAAGGAGAGTTAAAAATGAAAAAAAGAATAATGCTAGTAGACGATAATAAAGCAATGATTGAAATGTTAAAAGAATATTTTAGTAGTAATAAACAAATAGAAGTTACAAAAGAAGCTTATGATGGTGAAGAAGCATGGAACATAATAGAAAAAGACTATAAAGAAATAGATGCTGTTCTTCTAGACCTCATCATGCCAAGAAAAGATGGAATATATGTATTAGAAAAAATAAAAGATAAAAAACTTCCTGTAAACGTAATAGTAGTAACAAGTTATAACGAACAAGAAACAATAAGAAACATAAGTGAATATGGAGTAAAATACTTTGTATTAAAACCATTTGACTTAAATGAACTAGAAAAAAGAATACTTGATATAACAAACGTAAAACAAAAAACAAATAAAATAATATCATTTGAAGACAACAACACTCAAATAATGATAACAAAAATACTGCATGAACTTGGAATACCTTCACACATAAAAGGATACCAATACATTAGAGATGCAATCAACATGGTTTATGATAACCCTTCCCTAATAGGCGGAATAACAAAAGAACTATATCCAGAAATAGGTGCACGCTACGATACATCTGTAACAAGAGTAGAAAGAGCAATACGTCACGCAATTGAAGTTAGTTGGAACAGAGGTGACTGGGACTTAATGGAAGAAATATTTGGCCACTCAGTTGATATAGACAAAGCAAAACCAACAAATTCAGAATTCATAGTAACAATTGCTGACAAATTAAGACTAGAAATGATAAAAGTACGTTAGACATTAAAATAACTTTATGCTATTATATATCTAGGTGAAGAACTAATGAAAAAAGTAATATTACTAATATTAGATGGTTTTGGTATAAATAATAGTGACTATGGAAATGCCATAAAACATGCTAAAACACCAGTTCTAGATAAACTAATGGCAGTTTTTCCATGTGCAGAACTAGAAGCAAGTGGAGTAAGTGTCGGTCTTCCAAAAGGCCAAATGGGTAATAGTGAAGTAGGACACATGACAATAGGAAGTGGAAGAGTAATCCCACAACCCTTAACATACATAAATGATAAAATCAAAAGTAAAGAATTTTTTAGTAATGAAGTATTAAATAACTTAATGGACTATGTTAATGAAAACAACAGCACACTTCACTTAATTGGACTATTATCAAATGGTGGAGTTCATTCAAGTGCAAACCATTTTTATGCAGCTCTTGCAATGAATAAACTAAAAAAAGTAAAAAACGTAGCATTTCATTTCATAACTGATGGAAGAGATACAAAAGTAACAAGTGGAATAGACTTTGTAACAGATTTCATGTCACGTGCAAAAAAACTAGGAATAGGTTCCCTTGCAACAATAAGTGGAAGATACTACACAATGGATAGAGATAATAGATGGGAAAGAATAAAAAAAGCCTATAATGCCATGGTATATGGAGAAGGTAACGAATTTCCTAAATTTGAAACATGCTTTAAAGAACACTACAAAAGAAACATAACAGATGAATTCATAAACCCTAGTATAATAACAAAAGGAAACGAAATAAAAGAAAAAGATGCTATACTATTTATAAACTTTAGACCTGAAAGAATGAAAGAAATAATTGAAACATTCACAAATCCTAACTTTAAAGTATTTAAAACAAAACAATTTAAAGAATTAAAACTGGCTTCTTTATTCAATATTCATGAAAGCGTTCCATATGCTTTCGATACAGAAAAACCAGTTAATACATTTGGTGAATACATAGATAGCTTAGATTACACACAAGCAAGAATAGCTGAAACAGAAAAATATGCTCATGTAACTTATTTCTTTGATGGTATGAAAGAATTAAATAGTAATAATATAGAAAAAATACTAATACCTAGCCCTCAAGTAGCAACATATGATCAAAAACCAGAAATGAGTGTTGGAGAAGTTACTCAAACAGTATTAAAATGTTTAGAAAATGACTACGACTTTATGCTAGTAAACTTTGCAAACCCAGATATGGTAGGCCACACTGGTAACTTAGATGCAACAATAGATGCAATAGAAATATGTGACTTCTGTATAGGAAAAATATTTGAAAAAGCAAAAGAAAACTTCTACGAACTAATAATAACAGCAGACCATGGTAACTCAGAAAAAATGCTAACAAAAGATGGAGAACCTATAACTAGTCATACTACAAGCAAGGTGCCATTCATAATATGTAATGAAGAATATAAAATAAAAACAGAAGGATCACTACAAGACATTGTACCTACAATAATAGACTTATATGAAATAAAAAAACCAGATCAAATGACTGGAGAAAGTTTATTAATAAAAGATAATAAATAAAAAACAAAAACCGTTGATTTTCACCACAAATTACTGCATAATGGTAAAAAGAGGTGAAAATCAATGGTTTTTTATAGCGATATGATAAAAAATAACTTAAAAGAATACTCAAATAAAAGTAATAAATTATCTAGAGAAGTGAAAGCAGGCAAACTATTTAAAATAATAAATGGTCTATATGAAACAAATCAAAATACATCAAGTTATTTACTTTCTGGTTTTATATATGGGCCATCATATATATCATTTGATTATGCTTTATCGTATTATGGACTCATACCAGAAAGAGTAAATGTTGTTACATGTGCTACATTTAATAAAAAGAAAATTAAGCAATATAAAACTGATTTTGGAGTTTTTACATATAGAGACGTTCCACGATTAGCTTATCCAGAAGAAATACTTTTAAAAATTGAAGGAGATTATTCCTATCAAATAGCAGCACCTGAAAAAGCAATATGCGATAAATTATATACAATCTTTCCGCTTAAAAATTACAAAAATTTAGAAAATTTATTATTTAATGATTTAAGGATTGATGAAGAAGAATTTAATAAATTAAATATTGATAAAATAGAAAAGTTAAGTACTTTATATCATTCAACAAATATTAATTTACTTGCTAAATACATGAAAAAAAATACTAATAAACTTACAAAGTATAATTAGTATTTTTTTAATTATTCTTTTCTTTATTATTTTTATAAGGATTAATTTCATCAGTTAAACCTAAAATATAATCAGAACTTACATTAAGAAATTTACATATCTTTGGTAAATAAGTAACAGGCATAACATTAACTCCTTTTTCATATCTTGCATATTGTTGTTGCTTAATATTTAATGCTTCAGCAAGCTTTTTTTGAGTAATATTTTTAGATTCTCTTATATATTGTAACCTATCAGTATAATACATCAATATCACCAGTTTCTTTATATCATTTTTTACAACAAATTTGTTGACAAGTGAACAGATGTGTTGTATATTGAATTTACAACATATCTATAGTAGGAGGAACAATGAATAAGAAGTATTATATAATTGCTATTCTTAGTATATTAATAGTGTTGATAGGAGTAACAGTAGCATACTGGATAGCAATAGTAACAGGGGAAGGAGAAAATATAACAGTAACAGTAGATACTCTAAGAATAGTATTTACAGATAATGAAGAAATAAACAGTGAAAATATAACATTAGGTTGGTCAAAAACAAAAACATTTACAGTAGAAAATCAAAGTAATACAAGTTATACATATAATATAAATTTAGAAAACCTAATAAACACATTAGTAACAGATAGTCTAGAATACAAAATAACAAGTGATACAGGATACACAATGGAAAACTACAAACTAATAGATAAATGTGATGAAGAATGTACTCAAACATTAGGTGAAAAAATAACAATAGGAGCAAAAGAAAAGCATACATATCAAATTGAATTTAGATACGAAGATTTAAAATATATAGACCAAACAGATGACCAAGGAAAAATGTTTAAAGGAAAATTATCAATAACAGCATCAGAAAAGATACCTACATTAGCAGATTTCTTTAAAGATAAATATCCAGAAGTAGATGAAAGAAAAGATTTTACTGTAGTAGACGAAACAGCAGGAGTACATAAAGAAAGTGGAGCATACACAGAAGATATAGATGGGGATGGAATAGGAGAAGAAGTATACTACTGGACAGGAAACGTAAATGGTACTAATTATGATAACTGGGTAATGTTTGGAAAAAATTCTAGTAATCAAGATTTATGGTGGAGAATAATCAGAACAAATGAAGATGGAGGATTAAGACTTTTATATCATGGAACAGGACATGATGTAACAGATGCATATATAACTACACAATCATATAACCAAGAATATAATAATACAATGTATGTAGGGTATATGTATGGTAAAGATGGAAGTTTATTAAATAACAGAACAAATCAAACAAATTCAAGTACAATAAAACAAACAATAGATAAATGGTATCAAGATAACTTAGAAAAGAATGATTTTGATAGATACATAAGTAAAACAGCAATATATTGTAATGATAGAAGTGGAGATAATTGGGGAACAGGCGCGATGGAATACGGAGTTTATAAAAGATTAAAAAATCATAAATACCATCCATCATATAAATGTGGAGTAAAAACGACAAGTGGAATAGCTTTAAACGATGAACCAACTTTATATAATGATGCAACAACTGATGGAGGAAGAGAAAGTGATATGTTTAGTGCAAGTGATAAATATGAAGGAAATGGATTATTAACAGAACCAATAGCTTTAATGACGGCAGATGAAATAGTATATGCAGGAGGTTTATGGTATACAAATTCATTATCTTATTACTATTATAATAGTAATAATAATAGTGCCGTTGGTGAAAATCAATGGTGGACAATGAGTCCTTGTTGCTTTAGTAATGGTCTTCCACACATATTTCTTGCATGTGGAGACTATAATAAAATAGGTGGTGGATTAAGCAACGACTATGTAAGTAATTCAAAATATGCTGTCCGTCCAGTCCTATCCCTAAAGTCATGTGTAACTTTAACAGGAACTGGTTCACCTACTGATCCATATATTCCAGAAATAAATGAAACATGTGCATCATCAGACAATTAAAAATATAGTGTTGATAACCAATAAGTTATTAACATTTTTTATTGCAAAAAATTTTGTAAAAAATTTGTCAAACTTTTTCAAACTTTTTCACAAAAAATGGTTGATTTTTCTAGACTTATGTCATATAATGGACAATGTATGACTGCGAGGAAGCACGAGGTTGCTGATACACCCGGTTAAGTTGTAAAGACTTAATTTAATATCAGGTAATTCGTGTCGAGCGAGTCTATTATAAAATAGGCGAAGGAGGGTAATTAATGGCAAAGGAAAAAGTTCGTATCAAATTGAAATCATATGATCATAGAACTTTAGATGCTGCAGCTAGTAAAATAGTTGATACTGTTAAAAGAACAGGTGGTTTAGTATCTGGACCAGTTCCACTACCAACTGAAATAGACAAAATAACAGTATTAAGAGCTGTACACATATATAAAGATTCTCGTGAACAATTTGAAATGAGAACACACAAAAGACTAATTGATATCGATAGTCCAAGTAAGGAAACAGTAGATGCACTTACACATCTAGACTTACCAAGTGGAGTTGACATTGAAATTAAATTATAAAATATATAGGGAGGAAAAATAATGACAAAAGGAATCTTAGGCCGTAAAGTTGGAATGACAGAAGTATTCACAACTGACGGAAAACTTATACCTGTAACTGTTGTAGAAGTTGAAAAAAACGTTGTAACACAAATTAAAACAGTTGATAAAGATGGGTATAATAGTATTCAATTAGCTGCTTTTGACAAAAGAGAAAAAGTATCTAACAAACCAGAAATGGGACACATTAAAAAAGCTAACACTACACCTAAGCGCTTCTTAAAAGAAATAAAAGAAATAGATGTTTCTAGTTATGAAGTAGGACAAGTAATTGGTGTAGACACATTTGAAGCTGGAGAACTTGTAGATGTAACAGGAACATCAAAAGGTAAAGGTTTCGAAGGAACAATAAAGAGACACAACTTTAGTAGAGGACCAATGACACACGGTTCACATTACCACAGAGCTGTAGGTTCACGTGGAACAATGAGACCTATGCGTGTCTTAAAAGGTAAAAAATTACCAGGACATATGGGTAATGAGCAAGTAACTATTCAAAATCTTGAAATAATTGCAGTAGACACTGAAAATAGTTGCTTACTAATAAGTGGAAATATTCCAGGACCTAAAAAAGGATTTGTACTAATAAAATCTGCAGTAAAAGGTGCTGGAAAGAACGAAGCTAAAGAATTAGTTTCATATGTAGTAGAAGAAGTAAAAGAACCAGTTGAAGTTAATGAAGAAGTTACAGAAGTAACTAATGAAGTATCTGAAACAAAACCAGTAGAAACTAACGAAGTAAATGAAGAGGTAACTGAAGAAACTACTGAAACAGCAGAAGAACAAGAAGAAACAACTGAACCTGAAACTACTACAGAAGTAGAAGAAACTTCACAAAAGGAAGGTGAAGAATAATGGCAAAAGTTGACGTATTATCACTAAAAGGTGAAAAAGTAAAAGATATCACATTAAATGATGAAATATGGAATATCGAACCAAACGAAGTAGTTATGACTGATGCAATTCGTCTAGGACTTGCTTCATTAAGACAAGGAACTGCTAAAACTAAAGGAAGAAGCGAAGTAAGTGGAGGCGGAAGAAAGCCTTGGAGACAAAAAGAAACTGGACGTGCTCGTCAAGGAACTATAAGAGCTCCTCACTGGGTTGGTGGAGGAATCGTATTTGGACCAACTCCAAGAGACTACGGTTTCAAAATGAACAAAAAAGAAAGACGTCTTGCTTTAAAAAGTGCTCTTTCAGAAAAATTCCAAAACAAAAACTTATGTGTAGTAGAAAACTTAGAATTATCTACACCTAAAACAAAAGACTTTAATAAAGTATTAAATGCATTGAAATTATCTGGAAAAACTTTAATAGTAACAGATGGTGAAAATGGTAACATAGTATTAGCTACTAGAAATAGCACTAACTTAGATGTAACTGAACCTACAAACATTAACGTTTTAGGACTAGTAAATGCTGATAACTTATTAATTGATACTAAATCAATAGAAAAAATAGAGGAGGTGCTTAAATAATGAATTACGAAATAATAAAAGCACCAATAATAACAGAAAAAACTAACAACTTGCAAAATGAAAACGTATATGTTTTCAAAGTTGATAAAAAGGCTAACAAAACAGAAATTAAACAAGCTATCGAATCTAAATTCAATGTAAAAGTAGCAAGTATTAATACTGTTAACACACAAAGCAAAAAAAGAAGAGTGGGAAGGTACACTGGTTACACATCTTCTTACAAAAAGGCTTATGTAAAACTTAAGGAAGGCTCTACTATAGAGTTTTAGAAGGTGATTATATATGGCAATAAAAAATTATAAACCAATAACTAACGGAACTAGAGGTATGAGTACTTTAGTAAATGAAGAAATCACTACTGATACTCCTACTAAAAGTTTACTAAAGAAAACAAAAAGTAAAGCTGGAAGAAACAATCAAGGTAAAATCACTGTAAGACATCGTGGTGGCGGAGTTAAAAGAAAATACCGTGTAATAGACTTTAAAAGAAATAAAGACGGTGTTATAGGAACAGTAACAAATATCGAGTATGATCCAAACAGAAGTGCAAACATTGCATTAATCACATATGCTGATGGAGAAAAAAGATACATATTAGCCCCACTTACATTAAAAGTAGGAGACAAAATTGAAAGTGGTGAAAACGTTGATATCAAAGTAGGTAACAGCTTACCACTTATGAACATTCCAGTTGGTACAGTAATACATAATATAGAATTAAACCCAGGAAAAGGTGGACAACTTGCAAGATCAGCAGGTTCTAGTGCACAAATCTTAGGAAGAGAAGGAAAATATGTATTATTAAGATTAACAAGTGGAGAAACAAGAAAAATACAAGGAGTATGTCGTGCAACAATCGGACAAGTTGGTAACCTAGACTTTGAACTTGTTCACTTAGGAAAAGCAGGAAGAAAAAGACATATGGGAATTCGTCCAACAGTACGTGGATCAGTTATGAACCCTAACGATCACCCACATGGTGGTGGTGAAGGTAGAGCTCCAGTCGGACGTAAAGGACCAATGACACCTTGGGGTAAACCTGCTCTAGGATATAAAACACGTAAAACAAAAAAGGCTAGTGATAAATTAATAGTATCACGTAGAAAGAAATAAGAAAGGATTTGTGAGTATGTCAAGAAGTTTAAAAAAAGGACCTTATGTTTTTGAAAGATTACTTAAAAGAGTTCAAACAATGAACGAAACTGGTAAAAAAGAAGTAATCAAAACTTGGTCACGTCGTTCAACAATCTATCCTGATTTCGTTGGACACACATTTGCAGTACATAACGGGAAAGACTTTATTCCTGTATATGTTACAGAAGACATGGTAGGACACAAACTAGGTGAGTTTGCTTTAACTCGTAAGTTTGGTGGACACGCTGGCGAAAACAAATAGGAAGGTGAAATATGGAAACTTATGCAATACATAAAGGTGCTATGATTGCCCCTAGAAAAGCAAGAATGACACTAGACCTAATAAGAGGTAAAAAAGTAAATGAAGCTGAAAAAATACTACTTACAACAAACACTAAAGGAAGTCGCTTAATCAAAAAAGTACTTGATAGTGCTGTTAGTAATGCAGTAAACAACTTTGGTGCTACAAAAGATTCATTATTCATAAAAGAAACTTACATAAATGAAGGAGCCACACTTAAAAGAAGTAAAATTGCTTCACGTGGACAAATCGATAGAAGAGATAAAAGAACAAGTCACATATACGTATGTGTAAGTGATGGAAATGCGGTAAAGGAGGACTAGAGCTATGGGACAAAAGGTAAGTCCAGTCGGACTAAGAATTGGAATCAATAAAGACTGGGAAAGCAAATGGTATGCACCTAATAAAGACTTTTCTAAATATCTAAACACTGATATAAAAATTCGTAAGTATTTAGACAAAGCCCTAAAAGGAAGCTCAGTCGCTAATATTGTTATAGAAAGAAATAAAAAGAGAACAAACGTAATAATCAACACTTCAAAACCAGGTCTAGTAATTGGTCGTGGTGGAGAAGAAATAGAAAAACACAAAAAAGAATTATCAAAAATAACTGGTGAAGATATCTACATTTCAATAGTAGAAATCAAAGAGCCAGACTTAAATGCATCATTAGTTGCAGAACAAATCGCAATGCAAATTGAAAATCGTGCATCATTTAGAGTAGCTCAAAAAAGAGCTATAAGAAATACAATGAAAGCAGGAGCAAAAGGTATTAAAACTCAAGTATCTGGACGTTTAAACGGAGCAGAAATTGCAAGAAGCGAAGGATACACTGAAGGGACAGTACCACTACATACTCTAAGAGCTGATATAGACTATGCACACAAAGAAGCAGACACAATCTACGGAAAAATTGGTGTAAAAGTATGGATCTATAAAGGAGAAATCCTTCCTGCTAAAGGAAACAAGGGAGGGGAAAAGAATGTTACTACCAAAGAGAACTAAATATAGAAAACCTCATCGTCTAAGTTACGAAGGAAAAGCAAAAGGTAAAAACAAATTATCTTTTGGAGAATATGGATTAGTTGCTAAAGAAGGAGCTTACATCTCTGCAAGACAAATAGAAGCAGCCCGTGTAGCTATGACAAGAGAAATGAAAAAAGCTAAAAGAGGTAAAATTTGGATCAACATATTCCCTCAATTAGCAAGAACTAAAAAACCTTTAGAAGTTCGTATGGGAAGCGGAAAAGGTAACGTAGAAGAATGGGTAGCAGTAGTAAAAGAAGGAAAAATAATGTTTGAAATGGGTGACGTTTCAGAAGAAACAGCTCGTGAAGCATTCCGTCTAGCTAGTCATAAACTACCAATCAAAACTAAATTCATTATGAAAGAAAGTGGTGAAGTAAATGAAAACTAGTGAAATAAGAAAAATGACCACTGAAGAAATAACTAAAAAAATAAACGAAACAAAGGCTGAGTTATGGAATCTTCGTTTTAGTGGTGCTACTGGTAACTTAGAAAAACCACATAGAATAAAAGAATTAAGACATTTAGTTGCAAGACTTAAAACCGTACTTAACGAACGTAAGGAAGATAAGTAGGAGGATTTTATGGAAAAAACAAGAGAATCAGTAGTTGGTAAAGTTGTAAGTACATCTATGGAAAAAACAATAGTTGTTGAAGTAGAAACTTACAAAAAACATCCACTTTATAAAAAAAGAGTTAAATATTCTAAAAAATATAAAGCACATGATGAAGAAGGAAAAGCAAAAGTAGGAGACACAGTTAAAATAGTAGCTTGTCGTCCACTAAGCAAAACAAAAAGATATATGTTAGATAGCATAGTTGAAGAAGCTATCATACTTTAGAAAGGAACGTGAGTATTATGATACAACCAGAAAGCCGCCTAAAAGTAGCAGATAACTCAGGTGCTCGTGAAATATTAGTAATAAGAGTACTTGGTGGATCATTTGTAAGAAGCGGAAATATTGGAGACGTAGTAGTAGGAACTGTTAAAAAAGCAATACCTAACTCAAACGTTAAAAAAGGAAAAGTCGTTAAGGCTGTAATAGTTAGAACAGTACAAGGCGTAAAAAGACCTGATGGAAGTCACATCAAATTTGAAGATAATGCTTGTGTTCTAATTAAAGATGATAAAAGTCCTGTAGGAACACGTGTTCTAGGACCTGTCGCTCGTGAACTTCGTGATAAAGACTTTATGAAAATCGTTTCACTAGCGCCAGAAGTATTATAGGAGGGTACATTCGTGAAAATTAAAGTTGGAGATAAAGTAAAAGTTATTACTGGAACAAACAAAGGAAAAGAAGGAAAAGTATCTAAAGTTTTAAAGAATGAAAACAGAGTAATCGTAGAAGGAATAAATATGGTAAAAAAACATATCAAACCTGGAAGAACTAACGAAACTGGTGGAATTCTTGAAACTGAAGCTCCTATTCATATTTCAAATGTAAAAGTTATAGACAAAACAGCTAAGAAAGAAGCAAAAAAAGATTCTAAGAAAGAAACTAAAAAAGAAGCACCTAAAGAAGAAACAAAAAAAGAATCTAAAAAAGAAACAACAAAGAAAAAAGAAACTAAAAAAAGTGAGTAATTAATTAGGAGGCAAATAATGGAAACATTAAAAAAATTATATGATGAAGAAATCGTGCCTGCTCTAACAAAAAAGTTTAACTATACTTCTAAAATGGAAGTACCTAAACTTGAAAAAATAGTATTAAATATGGGTGTAGGAGATGCTACAACAGATTCTAAATACTTAGAAGCTGCATTAAAAGAGTTAGAAGTAATCGCAGGACAAAAGCCTGTAATTACAAAAGCTAAAAAATCAATAGCTGGCTTCAAACTTAGAGAAGGAAATAAAATAGGATGTAAAGTTACACTTCGTGGAGAAAGAATGTATATCTTCTTAGAAAAATTAATCAAGATAGCACTTCCACGTGTACGTGACTTTAGGGGAATATCAAAAGGAAGTTTTGATGGAAGAGGTAACTACACTCTAGGAATTAAAGAACAACTTATATTCCCAGAAGTAGATTATGATCAAGTAATCAAAACAAGAGGACTTGATATAGTAATGGTAACAACTGCAAAAACTAATGAAGAAGCATTAGAATTACTAAGCGGATTTGGTTTACCATTTAGAAAATAAGGAGGTCAAAAAGTGGCAAAGACAAGTAAAAAAGTAAGTCAAAAAAGAGGCTCAAAATTTGCAGTAAGAAATTACACAAGATGTGAAAGATGCGGTAGACCTCACGGAGTATTAAGAAAATTCGGACTATGCCGTATATGCTTTAGAGAACTAGCTTATAAAGGACAAATACCAGGCGTTAAAAAGTCTAGTTGGTAAGAAGGGAGGACTATAGTAATGGTAAATGATACAGTTGCAGATATGCTTACAAGAATTCGTAATGCAAGTGCAATGAAATATAAAACAGTTGAAGTACTTGGTTCTAAAATGACAAAAGCCATTGCAACTATCCTAACTGACGAAGGTTACATTGAAAGTTATGATGTAGTTAAAGATGGTGCTAAAGAAACATTAACATTAAATTTAAAATATGGAGCAAAAAAAGAAAGGGTTATAACTGGTCTAAAAAGAATCAGTAAACCAGGACTTAGAGTTTACGTTAAAGCTGATGAAGTGCCAAGAGTATTAAATGGTCTTGGAATCGCTATAGTATCAACTTCAAAAGGAATAATGACAGATAAGGAAGCAAGAAAACAAAACTTAGGTGGAGAAGTTCTTGCATACATTTGGTAAGGTGATATTATGAGTAGAATAGGAAATAGAATATTAGTTATACCTGAAGGTGTAACAGTAAACGTAAATGATAACAATGTTGAAGTTTCTGGAAAATTAGGAAAAATGTCACTTGGAATCAAGCCTGGAATAAATGTTAAAGTTGAAGATGGTAAAGTTTATACAACAAGAGAAAATGATTCATTAGAATTAAAACAATTACACGGAACAACTAATTCTAACATAAACAATATGATAACTGGTGTAAGTACTGGTTTCAAAAAAGAAATGGAAATCAATGGTGTTGGTTACAAATTCCAAGTATCTGGTAACACATTAACAATAAGTGCTGGTTACAGTCACCCTGTAAAAATGACTGCTCCAGAAGGAATCAAACTAGAAAGCCCAAGTGCTACTGAATTAACAGTAAGTGGTTTTGATAAACAACTAGTTGGTGAATTTGCTGCACTTGTTCGTAAAGTACGTATGCCAGAACCATACAAAGGAAAAGGAATAAAATACAAAGACGAATTTATTAGACGTAAGGAAGGAAAGAAAGCTGCTTAGGGAGGTATAAAATATGATAAAGAAAGAATCAAGAAACGTAAGTCGTGTTAAAAGACACGAACGTATCAGAAAAAACTTATCTGGTACAGCTAACACACCAAGACTATGCATATTTAGAAGTAACACAAATATCTATGCACAAGTTATAAACGATGAAACTGGTGAAACTTTAGCAAGTGCCTCTTCTTTAGAAATGAAACTAAAAAATGCTAACACAGAAACTGCTAAAAAAGTTGGAGCAGAAATTGCTAAAAACTCTATAAAAGCAGGTTACACTGAAGTAGTATTTGATCGTGGTGGTTACAAATATCACGGAAGAATAAAAGCCCTAGCAGATGCTGCAAGAGAAGCAGGACTTAAATTCTAAGGAGGATAAATGGTGAAAGATAATAAAAACGAAAGAAAACCAAAAAGAGAATTTGTTAAAAAAAGTCCATACGAAGAAAAAGTAATATCAATTGGACGTGTATCAAAAACAACTAAAGGTGGACGTTCAATGAGATTCACTGCTACAGTTGCTGTAGGAGATAGAAAAGGTAAAGTTGGACTAGGAACTGGAAAAGCAAACGAAGTACCAGAAGCAATTTCAAAAGCAATAAAAGCTGCTGAAAAAAATGTAATAAAAGTTAATCTAGTAGAAGATAGAACTTTAAGTCACGAAGTAATTGGTACATGTGGAGCTGCTAAAGTACTAATAAAGCCTGCTAAAGCTGGTAGTGGTATAATCGCAGGTGGACCAGTTCGTAACGTATTAGAACTTGCAGGAGTAAAAGATATAGTATCAAAGTCTCTTGGAAGTAATACACAAATAAACACTGCTAAAGCTGCAATGAATGCATTAAGAGCTCAAAGAAGTGCAAGCCATATTGCAGAACTACGTGGTAAAAAAGTAGAGGAGATTATAGGATAATGAAACTAAATGAATTAAAAAACCATCCTGGATCTACTCACAGAAATAAAACAGTAGGTAGAGGTCCAGGAAGCGGACACGGAAAAACAAGTGGACGTGGAGAAAAAGGACAAAAAGCTCGTTCAGGAGCAAGCATCAAACCTTGGTTTGAAGGTGGACAAAACCCACTATACAAAAGAATACCTAGAAGAGGATTTAATAATGCTAGATTTACTACAAGATATGCTGTAGTAAACGTTAAAGACCTAAATAGATTTGAAGACGGTTCTACTGTTACACCTGAAACTTTAAAAGAATCAGGACTAGTAAAAAAAGAATTAAATGGAATAAAAATTTTAGGAACTGGCACACTTGAAAAGAAATTAACTGTAAAAGCTAACGTATTTACAAACAGTGCTATAACTAAAATAGAAAGTATCGGTGGAAAAGTTGAGGTGATTTAGATGTTTGCAGTATGGAAGCAAATATTTAAGAAAACTAATAAAGACCTTAGAAATAGAATACTATTTACAATAGGTGCATTATTCATATTCGCTCTAGGTAATGCAATAACAGTACCTGGAATGAAAGCAATAACAGGAGACCTAGGTTTCCTAGAACTATTAAATGCAATGAGTGGTGGAGGACTAAAACAATTTAGTATATTCGCTCTAGGTGTAATGCCTTACATCACTGCTTCAATCGTAATGCAAGTACTGCAAATGGATATAATGGGAATAAATTACTTCCAAGAACTAAAAGAAATGGGAGAAGAAGGAAGAAGAAAAATCAACAGAATTTGTAGATACTTAGGTATAGCATTTGCATTAATAGAAGGTTACATATATTCATTAATGTTCATGGGAAAAACTGGAAGTGCAATAGAATATGTTGAAATAAGCATAATCTTAACAGCCGGAACTGCATTCTTACTTTGGTTAGGAGACGAAATAACTAACAAAGGTATAGGTAACGGAATAAGCCTAATCATAATGGCAGGTATAATAAATACAGTACCAGCTATGATGGTAGAAGCATTCAAGTCTCTAATCTTAGATGGAGGAAACGCTGTAATAGGAATAGCTTCATTTGTAATATTCATAATACTATATATAGGAATAATAGTTGGAGTAATATACGTACAAGAAGCTGAAAGAAGAATACCAATACAATACTCAAATAGAAGCGGTAACTCATATAAAAGTAATCAATCATTCTTACCACTTCGTATAAACAGTGCTGGAGTAATGCCAGTAATATTCGCATCAGCCATTCTTGCAGTACCAACAGTATTAACAAGACTTATAAATAACGAATCATTTAATTTATTCGTAAACAAATACTTAACAACAACTACTCCAGTTGGATTCGTAATATATATATTATTAATACTTGCATTTACTTACGGTTACACATATGTAGCTGCAGTAAACCCAGAAGACATATCTAAAAACTTAAATAAACAAAATGCATACATTCCTGGAATAAGACCAGGTAAAGAAACAACAAAATACATATCAAAAGTATTAAGTAGAATAACATTCCTAGGGGCAATATTTATAGCAGTAATAGCTGCAATACCTATCATATTTAGTTGGGTATCAAATATGCCAAATGTAGTAACTCTAGGAGGTACAGGAATATTAATCGTAGTAGGAGTATTACTAGAAACTTATAAACAACTAGAAAGTTCAGTAGCAAGTCGAGCTTATAGGAGGTAAATAAGTGAATATAATATTTTTAGCACCACCTGCTGCAGGTAAAGGAACATATAGTACTCTTCTAAAAGAAAAATATGGTTTTAGTCATATAAGTGCAGGAGATGTACTACGTGAACAAGTAGCGCTAGGTAGTGAAGTAGGTAACAAAGTAAAAGACATAATGGCAAAAGGTGAAATGGTAAATGATGAATTAATGGCAGAACTTATTGAAACAAAACTAAAATCAATAGACATTTCTAAACCATTTATGTTAGATGGTTACCCTAGAAAATTAAATCAAGTAAAAGATTACGAAAACATATTACAAAAACTAAATTTAAATGTTGATAAAGTATTATATATTAACATTGATAAAGAAACAGGTTTAAAAAGAATACTAGGAAGAGTTACCTGTCCAAAGTGTAACAAAGGCTATAACACACTTACAGGTTACATGGCTCCTAAAGTAGATGGAATATGTGACGACTGTAAAACACCTCTAGTTTCTAGAAGTGATGATACAAAAGAAGCATATGAAAAAAGATATGATATATACCTAAATGAAACACAAAGTGTATTAGACTACTATAAAGAAAAAGGTAAAGTAATAGAAGTAGACGGAACAAAAGATCCCGATTCTGTATTTAAAGAAATAGAAATTCTTTTAGGAGATAAAAATGGTTAGTATCAAAACAGAAGA
>CANPXI010000007.1 GCA_947585885.1 uncultured Bacilli bacterium | reverse complement strand
ATTCATGTTTATAGTATATCAAAAAAGAGTACCAATAGGTACTCATATGAAAAATTTATTTTTCATTTTTCTTGTATCATTTTTCACTTAAAAACTTAATATTATCTTAGAAGATGATACAAGAAATGTATTAAATAAATAAAGAATTAAAAATGTAATAGTGCCTAATAATGGAGATACTTTTATAGTAGAATAATGCATATAGTAGATGGTAACCATTTTCCTGAGGTCAGGAAAATGGTTACGTTTTGTTTACACTTCTAAATAAGTATTTACTATCATATTTTTTATTATTGTTTTATACTAAATATGGAAAGTAGGAAAAAGGAATGAAAAAAAGGAAAAAGCTAAAGAAGTGGGTATTATTCTTATTTATTATTTTAGTTATAGTTGGAGTTTATTTTGGAGCCACTAAACTACTTAATAAAGGTGAGGGTACTAGTACCAATAAAAAGAAAGAAGAAGCACCAAAACTAAAGATATTTGATGAAGACTCTGATTCTAGAGTTATAGCAGTTATGATTAATAATAGACATGCTGCTTGGCCTCATGCTGGACTACAAGATTCATTTTTAAATTATGAAATTATTGTTGAAGGCGGTGTAACAAGAATTTTATCTTTATTTAAAGATACTAATTTAGATAAGATAGGTTCTGTTAGAAGTAGTAGACCTTATTACTTAGATTATGTTTTAGAAAATGATGCTATTTATGTTCACTGGGGTGGAAGTGATGAAGCATATAGTGATATAAGAAGTTTAAATATTGATCACTTAGATGGAATGGATTATGAAGGTAAGTACTTTTTTAGAGATACTTCACTTGATAAGTCTAGTGAGCATACAGGGTTTACTAAAACTAGTATGATTTTAGATGGTATTAAAGCTTTAAATTTTAGAGATACTACTAAAGAAAGTCCAGTTTTTGATTATAGTGTTAAAGAAATTGATTTGAGTGATATGGAAGGAGCATTAAAAGCTGATAATATACATTTAGAGTATTCATATTATACTTCTACAAATTATGTTTATAATGAAGAAGAAAAAGTTTACTATAGAAGTATGGAAGACGAAGGCGTTGATACTAAACATGTAGATGCTATTACAGGTAAACAATATACAACTAAAAATATTATTGTTTATGAGGTAAAAAATAGGACTCTTGATAGTTATGGAAGACAAGCATTAGATAATATAGGTAGTGGAGAAGGATATTATATAACTAATGGTTACGCAATTCCTATTACTTGGGAGAAGACTAGTAGAAGTAGTAAGACAGTTTATAAATATAAAAGTAGTGGAGAAAAGATTAAGTTAAATGACGGAAATACTTGGGTACAAATAGTGCCAACTAGTGGTGAAGTTGATATAAAAGGTAATATTCAAGAAGAAGTTGAATAAAATATATTAAATATTGAAATAATTCATATATTTTGTTAAAATGTAATTATAGTAAGGAGGACACATTATGGAAAGTGTGATGAATTTTTTAGCAGATTATTATATTTGGTTTTTTGTAGTAGCCGGTATTTTATGTATTGCTTTAATAGGTTTTATTGCAGAATCTAAGAAAAAACAAAAAAATGAATTTAAAGGAGAAAGCATAGAAGAAAATAGTAATAGTTCACAAAGTGCTCCAGCACAAACAGTGCCTGAAGATACAATGGTTGTAAGTGATGCACCAGTTATGGAAGCTCCAAGTATGGAAACACCTAGTATGGAGACTCCAAGCGTGACACCAGAAGCACCAAGTGTTAATGAAACTATTGAAATTAATGATATTCCAATTAGTACACCAGAACAAAGTACTACTGAAAGTACACCAATAGAGTTTTATAGCGGGCCAGTTGAAATGCCTAAAGTAGAACCATCAGTTAGTGAGGCTCCAGTAGTTAATGAACCACAACAAGAAGTTAACCAAAATAATAATATATTTGGTAGTACTCCAACAATGGATATTGGATATCAACAAGTAAATGATTTAAATAGTGTTCCACCAGTAGAAACACCTGATATTCAAACTGAAGCAGTTATGCCAGAAAATAATACAGTAACACCAGAAGCACCAACTGAAACACCAACAACTAATATATTTGATGATATAAAATAGACGTCAAATGGAATGTTAATAGTAATAAAAGATATAGTAAATATATCTTTTTTATATTATAATTATTGTATTAAGTGAGGAGGAATAGAGTATGACTTTATCACAAATTAGTAGTTTAGCTACTCAAATTTTAGATATAGCTATCTTATGGTTTATACTTTATTATATACTAAAATATATTAAGAAAAATGTTAAGTTGGTACTTATTTTTAAAGGAGTTCTTATAATAGTAATATTAAAAATTGCTAGTGTGGTTTTAAATTTAAATACTGTAGGAGTTCTTCTTGAATATGTTATTGATTGGGCACCTCTTGCATTTATAATTATATTCCAACCTGAAATAAGAAATATTTTAGAGAGTATTGGAAGAAGTCAGTTACTTGGTAGACATAAAGTACTTACTGTTGATGAAAGAGAAAAGGTTGTTTATGAAATTATGCAATCTGTTGAATATATGAAACGTAATAGAATAGGCGCACTTATAGTTATTGAAAGAGATTATAGTTTAAGTCAATATATAGAAAATGCAACTAAATTATATGCTGATTTGTCTAGTGAACTTTTGATAAGCATATTCTTCCCTAATAACCCACTTCATGATGGAGCAGTTATTTTACAAGGAGATAGAATTACTTGTGCAGGTAGTGTTTTACCGACTAGTATGAATCCTAATATTTCAAAAAGACTTGGTACTAGACATCGTGCTGCACTCGGTATAGTTGAAACTACTGATGCTATTGCAGTATGTGTCAGTGAAGAAACTGGAAGAGTTAGTGTGGCAGTAGATGGAGAGTTAAATTATAATTTAACATTAGATGATGCTAGAATGATTTTAATAGAAGCTTTACAACCTAAAAAAGAAACTTTCTTTGATGCAGATGAAGTTGTAGAAGAGGAGGTGACTAGTGATGAAACAACAAAAGACGAAGAAGAATAATATTTTTAAAAGATTTTTTGGTTTTCTGTTTAGAATAATTGATAAGATAATCGTTACTCCTATAAGTAAGTTAGCATATTTTATACGTGATAAGTTAACTTCTAATAGTGGGTTTATAGATAGACTTCTTAATAAACCTCATGTACTTTTGTATTTGTCACTTATATTAGCATTTACTTGTTTCTTTCTAGTAGATAGAAAAATTATTACATTTAATAATAATGAAGCAATAGTTTTATCAAATCAGACTGTAAATGTTGAATATAATGAAGAGGCATATGTAGTAGAAGGAATTCCAACAGGTGCTGATGTAGTGCTGATGGGTAGAAAAGGAGACTTATTCTTAGCACAACAACTTGTTGATTCTCATGAAGTTACACTTGATTTAACTAATTATGGGGTAGGAACACATAAAGTTAAACTTGATTATAAGAGTCCAATTAAGACTTTAAGTTATAAATTGGTACCAGAAGAAATTACAGTTATTATTTATCCTAAGATTAGTGAAGTTAGAACTTTATCAATAGATGTTGTTAATACAGATAAGTTAGATGAAACTTTAGTTGTATCTAATGTAGTACTTGATAGAGATGATATAATTATTAAGAGTTATAAAGAAAAACTTGAAACTGTTACAAATGTTAAAGCAATAGTTGATGTTAATTCTATAAATGCTACTGAAGCTGGAACTTATACTATTGATAACGTAAAACTTGTAACATATGATGAAAATGGTAAAGAAGTTAAAGATATAGAAATAGTACCTAGTACAGTAAAAGCGACTGTTACAATTACTAGTCCAAGTAAGACAGTTCCACTTAAAATAGTTCCTGTAGGAGAAGTTAGAAGTGGTAGTGCAATTGCAAGTATTAAGAGTAATGTAGAAAATATTACTGTTTATGCAGATGATGCTATTTTAGAAAACTTAGAGTATATTGAAGTAGAAATTGATGTTACTGATTTAAGTAGTGATAAAGTATATCAAAAATATATTAATAAACCGACTGGTGCTAGAAGTATTAGTGAAAATGTAGTTACTATAACGATTACAATGGAAAGTGAAACTTCTAAAGATATAGATGGAATTGCAATACAGATTGAAGGACTTAATACTGATAAGTTTATAGCACAAGGTGTAAGTGAAGCGGATACAGTTGTTACAGTTAATGTTAAAGGTGTAGAAAGTTTACTTAATAATATAGAAGCTAAAGATATTACTGCTTATGTTGATTTAAGTAATATAACGGAAGCTGGAACTTATGAAGATGTACCTGTTTATGTTAAAGGATCTGACGTAAAACTTACTTATACATCTAAAACTAAATCAGTTAAGATAATAGTAACTAATAAGTAAAATAAAAAACTCTCATTCCCGAGAGTTTTTACTTTCTAGAAGTATTTTCAAATGGTGTTATAAGTAAACCTATATTTATAATACCTGCAAGGCCTACAAAAGTATATACAACTTTAGTAAATAATGTTTCTGCACCAAATAAAGCTTCTACTAGATTAAAACTAAATAAACCTACTAAGCCCCAATTTAATGCTCCTATTATACAAAGAGCTAGCGCTATTTTTTGTACTGTTTGCATTTTTCCCTCCTTTGTTATTATTAGTTTAATCAAATTTTATTATTTTATTCATAAACATTATTAAGTCAAATATAATTAACTATAAGAGTTAAAGGAGAGGGTTATTTTGAAAAAGTTTTTAGTTCTATTTATTTCGTTATTTTTACTAGTTGGTTGTGGTAAAAAGGATGAAAATGTTATAGAACAGTTTGAAAAGAAAGTTAGTGATGTTAAGAATTATCATTTAACAGGAGATATGATTATTGCAAATAATGAAGATAAATATAATTATAGTGTTGATGTAACTTATTTAAAAGGAGATTATTACAAAGTATCACTTGTTAATAATGAAAATAATCATGAACAAATTATTTTAAAGAATGATGATGGAGTTTATGTTATTACACCAAGTTTAAATAAAAGTTTTAAATTCCAAAGTGAATGGCCTACTAATAGCAGTCAATCTTATATCTTAGAAGCACTTCTTAAGGATATAAAGAATGATGGAGAAAGGGCTGTTAAAGAAGACGATAATGGTTATGTTATTACTGCTAAAGCAACATATCCTAATAATGCTAATTTGACTACTCAAGAGATTACTTTAGATAAAAAAGATTATTTACCTAAAAAGGTTGTTGTTAAGAATGCAAATGGGTTTACACAAATTACTATGAATATTACTAAAATAGATACTAAGACTAAATATGAAAAAGATTATTTTAAGTTATCTAATAGTATAGAAACTCCTAGTGAAACTACTACAAGCGCTACTTTAGATGATGTAGTTTATCCTATGTATTTGCCTACTGGAACTACTTACAGTGGTGAAGAATTAATTACTAATGAAGATAGTGAAAGAGTTATTCTTACTTATACAGGTGTTAAACCATTTATATTAATAGAAGAAGCAAGCAAAGGTAGTAAGAGTCATGAAACTACTGCAGTAAATGGTGAAGTTGTTCAATATGCTAATGTTTTAGGTATTTTAACAGATACTTCTCTTAATTGGAGTGAGAACGGTAAAGAGTATTATTTAATAGGTGAAAGTCTTAGTAAAGAAGAACTTTTACAAATTGCAAGTAGTACTGCTACTGTAGCTATGACAAAGTAAGATTGATAAAATGCACTAGATTATAATTTATTCTAGTGTTTTTTTGTCGAAAAATGTAAGTAAAACTATAAATTTAGTGATTGACACTAACAAATAAGTAAACTATAATTAAATTGTAAAAAATAAAAGGAGAAATAAAAACTATGAATGAAATAATCTCTTTCGAATTTTTGAAAGTCGGGGGGGGTTAAAAACTAACTCTCATAGTTTTTTAATGCACACATAGATTTTTTCTATGTGTGTTTTTTCTTGGGAAGAAAAGGAGTATAAAATGAAAAAGAAATATATAATAGTAGGAATAGTAAGTATATTAATATTAACTGTAAGTGTAAGTCTAGGTTATTGGATGGCACAAGTAGAAGGAAGTGGTGCACCAATAACATTACAAGCACAGGAATTAAAAATAGTATTTGAAGATACAGAAAATATCAATGCGCTAAATATAGAACCAGGATGGAACTATACTAAGACATTTACAGTAGAAAATAAAAGTGATGACGTATATTACTATAATATAGGAATAGATAAATTAGTAAATACATTTGTATTAGATTTTCTAAAATATAAAATAATTTCTGATGATGGTGGATATAATATGGAAGAATATGAATTAGTATCAAAATCAGAAGTGGCAAAAAAAGAAATACTTGAAGAAAGTATAAAGATAGAAAAAGATAAAATTCATCACTACACAATAGAATTCAAATATGAAAGTAGTAACGAAGACCAAAGTGCAGACATGGGTAAAATATTTAATGGAAACATAATAATAGAAGAGGGAAAGAAAAAGGAAATATTAGCAAAAGATTTTATTAAAGAAAAATATATAGATTCTAATATAATAAAAAGAAATAATTTTAGTTCTAAATTGGAAGAATCAAAGATATATTATGAAGATGGTAATTATACAGAAGATTTAGATAAAGATGGTAGTGGAGAAAAAGTCTATTATTGGACAGGAAAAGCAACAGACAACTGGGTAAAGTTTGCAAACTTATATTGGAGAATAATAAGAACAAATGAGGATGGAGGACTAAGACTACTTTATGCAGGAACAGAACCTAATACGCAACAAGGATATATAAACACAACAGTTAATAATGGTATAGTTCAATATAATTCATCCAAAAATAAACCGACATATGTAGGGTATATGTATGGAACAGATGGAAATTTATCAACTAATAGAGCAAATACAAAAAATTCAACAATAAAAGAATCAATAGATAAATGGTATACTTTAACCATAGAAAAAACAGATGATAATAGCCATAACTATAGTGATTATGTAAGTAGAACAGCTATATATTGTAATGATAGAAGTGGAGATAAATATAGTTCAACAGGTACAATGTACTATGCAGTAGCTCAAAGAATAACAACATGGGCAAGTAGCTATGGAGGAGTGAGCAGTGAAACTAGTTTTAGACCGTCGTTTAAGTGTGGAACAACACCAACAGGAATACTACATAATGATGCACAAGAAGCAGAAAGAAAAAAAGATATGTTTACTGGAACTAATAGTAAAGGAATAGGAAATCAAGCATTAACAGAATATCCAGTAGCTTTAATGACAGCAGATGAGATAATTTATGCAGGAGGAAAAGTTGGAACACAAGTTTCTAATGCTTACTATTATTTAAACAGTGAAAATCAAAGCGTAACTGGAAGTAATGGATGGTGGACAATGAGTCCATCTAGCTTCAGTATTCAACTCGGTGCATATGTGTTCATCATAGGTGGCTCGAAAAATCCTGGTTTTTCTCATGAAGTTTATGTCGACAATACTACTTCGTACGTCATCCGACCAGTCCTATCACTCAAATCATGTGTAACATTAATTGGTAACGGAACTGTTGATGACCCATATATACCAGAAATAGATGATACTTGTGCACAAGCAGATAATTAATACTAAGGTCACCAAATAGAATTTTGTCGAAAATTGTAATTGACAGTAACAAGGTTAACTGATATAATTTAATTGTTAGTAAAAATAACAATTTCCGACATATTTTTACTAAAGTGAAAGTAGTGAAGCAGTTTTACTATCGTATATAGAGACTTTTTAACCCTTACATATAATTAGTCTTTAGTTTGTTTCACACTTTCTTTTTTTATTTATTTATGTTAGAATATTTTTTGAGGGATAATTATGAATAAGAAAAATAAAAATGTTACAAGCGAAATGGATATTAAGGGATTAATTATTATAGTGTGTGTTTTAGTAGTTATAGCAGTAGTGGCTTATTTACTTACTGTTGGAGCACAAAAGTTAGGTTGGTTTGATGAAGGATATTATAAACCTGAAGTACCTGAAGCAGTTATTAGTTATGATAATATTAATGCTGGAACTATTTTTAATAGAAAAGATAAAGAATATTATGTTTTAATTGCTGATTTTAGTGATAAAGAATCTGTTTATGTTAATAGTTTAGGTTCTTTATATAAAGAAAAAGAAGATAGTTTACCTTTATATTTTGTAGATACTGGAGATAATATTAATTCAAGTATTGTAGGTAGTGAATCTAAAAATGCACAAGATATTAAAGGTTTAAAGGTTAATGGTCATACATTAATTAAGATTAGTAATGGAAAGAATGTTAAATTTGTAACAGGGGACGAAAATATTAAAAAGGAATTAGGACTTTAAAAAGCAGGTAACTTTGGTTACCTGTTTTCTATGTTAAAGTTTTCTAAGTATGTGTTATATGCTTTTATTTCTGTTGTTTTGTTGAATATTTTTAGTTTATATTTTTTATTTTTTTGTTTTATTACATTTTTAATTATATAATTTGTTAAATGAGGATTTCTTATAAATAGGGGACCTATTATGTATGTGGCATAGAAGTTTTTATAAAGGTAACCTTCTTTTTTTGTTTCCATATTTGATGCAGTTCCTTCTATACTTTTAAATAATGGTTTATCAATGTCATAAATTAAACCTGATCTATTTTGAAAACCTATTATTACGTCCTTTATTAGTTTAGTAGAGTATACTATACTTCCTACTATTCTAAAAGGTTGGTGTTCTGCATAATAAGGGAATATATTAAGTGCTTCATGTTTAGTTTTATTTTGATCAATAATATATTTACCAAATAATTCCATACTGTTACCAGTTATAAGAAAGTGTTTATTTTTATCTATTGCATTTTTTATTTCATCTTTATATTTTAGTAAATCATTTAAAACTAAGAATAAACTATTTTCTGTACCCATACCTATATAGAATATATCATATTCATTAAAGTCTATTTTATCATTTATTGTAAGAAAGTGTATTTCTGTTTTTATATCTTGTTTTTCTATAAATTTCTTTAGCGCTCTTATGTTACCATTTTCACCATAGAGGTTCATTAAATCATAATATAGGTGAGCTATTTTTACTTTACTCATTTATAACACCTTCTTTTTTTAGTAGAGATTTTAGTTCTATTTCTTTATCGAAACATACACAACTATAGATATTACCAATTGTTTTTTCTTTTAGAGTTTTAATTAATTCAGTGTTTAAATCTTCTATAAGTATTATTTTCTTTTTATCTATTCCAGTGTATTCAAGTCTTGTTAGCATGTCATATTTAAATCTTCCTACTAGTAGTATTTTATTAATATCTTTATTATTTAGTATTTCAAAGTCTATATCCCAAATCCAACTTATATCGTTTTCTGTGTATCTTCTACTTGAATTATCAAATCCTAGTATTATTGTTTTTTTACCTTTTTCATGTACTATAAAGTCAAAGGATTGTTTATAGCTTAGGTTATTCTCATTTTTACTTGCAAGCATTTGCCATGGACGATTATAGAAATTATATATGTTTAATCTTTTTGGTATAAATGATTCATCATTAAGTGTTTTTACAATATCTTCTTCTTTTATTCCTAATATATTTGTAAGAGTATATGCTGCAGTTACAAAGTATACAGAATATAAGAAATGGCTTGGTAAGTTAATTTTATTTTTATTTATATATATAATTCCTTTTGGTACATTTATGTTATGTGCTAGATATTCTGGGTCTGTTCTTTTAAAATTACAATTAGGGCATTTATATTTTCCTATGTGGCCATAGTGATAGAAAGAGTATTCTAGTTTTGTATTACAAATAGGACAGTAAGCACCATCTAAGTTATTTAGTTTAGATACTTTAGAATAGTTATTTTTATCCATTCCATAAGTTGTTATTTTTCCTTTATGGTTAAGTGTTAATTTATTAACTAAAGGGTCATCTATATTAATTATTAAGTGTGTTTTATCTTTTATACTTTTTTCTAGTACGTTTTGAATAAATTCTGGATGAGCATTTCTAGGAGGTTGGTCACGAGTTATGTTTGTTATAACTAAATGGGTTAAATCAAAATTTGATATTACGTTTTCAATAAATCTTTCATCTAATTCCATTAGTAATACATCACATTTCATTTTTCCTTTTAAAGAAGTATTTTCTAGTATAAGACTCGCTATTGCATTAAATACATTGCTTCCATTTTTATTGTAGACTACATTAATGTTGTTTTCTTTTAATATTCTTGCTACTAGTTCAGTTGTACTTCCTTTTCCACTAGAACCTGTTATACCAACTACATATTTAGGCATTTTTATTTTGCTTAGTACTTTAGGATAAATTTTTAATGCAGTGTATCCTCCGATTACTGTTCCTTCTTTATGTAAGAGCCTACTTAGTCTATTTGCAAGTTTACATAAAATTATTGCTAAAATCATTCTCACTTTAAATCACCTTAAATTAATTATATAACATAAATTTTAAAAAATATATCTAGTTTTGTCGAATTTGATGTTTTATTATTTTATTTATTTATAATTAATAATAGGTGAAAGATATGAATATGGTATATAAAGATAATACACTTTTTATTGATTTAAAGGGTGAAGTAGATATTGATAGGGTGAAGTATAGACTTTTTAATATTGCTACTCAGTATAATTTTAAGGATGTTGTTATTTTCGTGGGAGAAGTTTTTGATTATAAAAAAAGAGCTTTTGATGCTCTTATAAATGATTATTCTAAAGTTTATAACGGTCATATTAGAATAAGTAAGGGTTAGTTAAGTATGTAAATACCTATTGTCAAGTAAGTGGCAAATAGTATCCAAAGTATGTAAATAATATTTAGGTATGCACTTGTTTTACTTTCTTTTTTAAATAGATAGAATAAGTATAAAACTAGTATATCTAATAGGATGATCCATATTACTGCAACTAGTCTCCATTTAAGTAAGAAGAATATTATACTCCAAAGTAGATTAACTATTAGGCTTATGTAATAGATTGTATCAGTTTTAGAATTTTCTTCTTTTTTCTTTTTAAATAAGTAATAAGATATTCCTAGTAGTAAATAGATTATACTCCACATGATTGGAAAAAGTAGTTTAGGAGGAGCCAAAGGTGGTTTAGTTAGATTAGTGTAATCAATTTTGCCACTTATTATGAAACCTACAATGCTTCCTAATATTATGGGTGTTAGTATATAAAACCATTTTTTTAATTTATTCATTTTACTTCCTTTCTATTAATAGTATACTCAAGTTATAAGCAATTTATGTTTGTTATAATTGAAAGTATAATTTTTATATGTTATAATTTTTTTATGAAAAGAGGAAGTAAGATGAAGAGATTATTTACATTTTTAGTAATTACATGTATGGTTTTATTTTTGAGTGGATGCGCGTTTAATGAACTTGGTAATGAAAATAATAATGAAGACGCGATTAAGTTTAAAAATGAGTATGAAGGTTTAAATGGAGAAAAGAATAGTGGTGGGACAGAATATAGAAAGTTAGATATTGGTATAGATAATCCATTTGTTTATAAGACAGAGGATGAATTAGTTAATTTAATTAATGATGAAGAGTCATTTATAGTTTATTTTGGTTTTAATACTTGTCCATGGTGTAGAAGTGTTTTACCTTCATTAATTGATGCTAGTAAAGATAACGGCATTACTAAAATTTATTATGTAGATGTTTTAGATATTAGAAATACTATGGAAGTAGTAGATGGGAAAGCACAAGAAACTAAAAAAGGAACTGATGGATATTATAAGTTACTTGATTTGTTAGGTGATGTTTTAGATGACTACAGTTTAGAAGTAGATGTAAATCAAAAAAGAATTTATGCACCTAATGTGGTAAGTGTAGTTAAAGGTAAAGCTATTAGTTTAACTGGTGGTGTAAGTGAAGACCAAACTGATGCATATATGGAACTAACTGATAAAATGAAAGAAGATATGTATAATAGTTTTGATGAATTATTTAAAGAATATAATGAAAAAGTTAGTTTATGTACTAAAGGACAAGGTTGTTAAATAAAAATTGTGAGTGATTAATATAATTTATTAGTCACTTTTTTTGATGAGAGGTAAATTTATGGATAAGAGTAAAATTTTTAATATTATAAAGTGCGTTATTGTATTAATTATATTTTTACTTTTATGTGTTTTTATTTTTGAAGTGAGTAGTAGTGATGGAAGCAATAAAATTTTTAAAAGAATTACTAATTATGAAGAAGTAAAAAAAGATAATATAAGTTATCCATTTTTTGATTATAAAGTAATTGATGATAAGATTAATGATTATGTAGTAAATCTAGATAATACTGATAGTTTAAGTTATAGTGTGTATATTAAAAATGATATTATAAATGTTTTTTTTGAAAGTGTAAGTAATGGTGTTTCAAGTTATAATACTATTAATTATGATAATAAAAGTGATAAGTTTTTAAGTGATAGTGAATTATATGATTATAAAATTTTTAATGATCAAATATTAGATATTGTTAAAAAGAAATATAGTTCTAAAATATATAATACTATAAAAAATGATAATTTTAAGAATGCTTATGTTAAATTAAGCAGTGATGGGTTAATTATTTATTTTGATTTTTCTAGTTATAAGGAAATTGAGCACAAGGTTTATGTAAGTTTAGAAGAAAGTAAGAGTACTAGTAGTTCATATGATAAAGTTATTGCTTTTACTTTTGATGATGGGCCTAGTAATTATACAACCGAGATAGTTGATGCACTTCTTTTAAATGAAAGCAAAGCTACTTTTTTTGAACTTGGAAATAGGATGAAGTATAACCAAGATATTGTTAAATATGTTATAAATAATGGAATGGAAGTAGGTAGTCATACTTATGCTCATAAAAATTTGAATTCTTTGAGTGAAAAAGAAATAATAGAAGAGATTAATTCTACTAATATTATATTTAATGAGATAACAGGGGACAATATTAAATATTTAAGACCTCCATATGGAAATTATAATGAAAAAGTTAAAAAACAAGTTACTACTCCAATGATTTTATGGAATATTGATACTAATGATTGGCTTTATAGGGATAGTGAGAAAGTTTATAAACATATTTTAGAAAAAGCAGAAGATGGTGATATTGTTTTGATGCATGATATTTATCCTGAAACTGTTGAAGCAGTAAAGGAAGTTTTACCTGTTTTAAAGGAGAGAGGTTTTAAAGTTACTAGTATTAGTGAGGCATCAAGTATTAAGGGAAAAGTTTTAGAAAAAAAACAAGCTTATAGAAGTATTTCTTAGGTTTACATGAATTTTTATATTTGTTATAATTTAAGTATGAAAAGAAAAGATTTAGCAAAATTTATTATAGTAAATTTAATAACTTTTAGTAGAGTAATAGGGGCTATTATTTTACCTATTATTTATTTTGTTAGTGGAATAAAGAGTTTAGCTTTCTTTGTTGTTTTACTTTTTCTTACAGATATGATTGATGGTAAGTTATCTAGATTATGGAAAGTTGAGAGCTTTTTAGGAAGTTTACTTGATGGAGTTGGGGACAAACTTTTTGCTTTTGTTATTTTAGCTATTTTGTCTTATGAATATCCACTTGTACTTATTGTTATATTTTTAGAAGTTATTATTTTTGTTATTAATACTCTTGCTTTAAGTGAACATAAAAATATTAAATCAAGTAAAGTAGGAAAAATAAAAACTGCTATTTTAGATATAGCTATTTCTATTCTTTATATTTATAGAAGTGTGGAAGTTTATGGAAAATTTTTACCTGTAAGAATTGTTAAATTTATGGTTAGTAGTGAAGCAACTGTGAGTTCTATTTTAATTGGTATTATGATAGGTGCACAGATATTTACAATAAGCGATTATAATAAGAAGAGACTTAGACAAGTTACTGAGTTTACTAAGTTAAAGAATAAAAAAATAAAAAGTTTTAATGAAATTGTTTATATGTTAACTTCAAGAGAATTTTATATTAAGAATAGAGATGGAAAACTTATGGATTTCCTTTATGAAGAGTAGTTATTAGAAAAGTAATAACTATTTTTTTAATTTTAAAATTATATTAAATATAACTTACTTATAAATAAAAGAAAGGAACCTATTGATAGAGTTCCTTAAACAGCGAATAGACTGATATGTTCTTCGAAATAAATTCTTCACAATGCTATTCTTGACGTCATAATTAGACTGACTAATATGTTCCTTGAGATAGACTCTTCACAATGCAGTCAATTACAATTTGTAGTAAAATAGTTTTGATTGTTTTTTCTAGTTTCTTACCTTAAATAATAAAAGGACTTACCATAAAGATAAGCCTTAGTAGCGCCCAAATTGTTTTTTGGGCTTAATGGCTATCCACTTTGCGTTTAACCTAATTGCTAGGTCGCCGAAGCTAGGCTGGGGCTACTATCTCCCGTCATTAATTTGAAATGTTTTTTATATTTTTGGTGGACCGTTAGGGATTCGAACCCTAGACCCATCGATTAAGAGTCGATTGCTCTACCAGCTGAGCTAACGGTCCATGACAAAAAGAATTATATCATATAAGTGTTAAGTAATACAAGGCTAAAGTTTACAAAAAAGCATAAAAATGATAAAATGATGGTGCTAGAGAGGTGAAGTTTATGCCTAAAACTATAGTTATAGATACTGAAAGCATTAAAAAAGAAAATTCTAAAGAGATTATGAAAAGTATTTGTGAAGATTTAGAAGAAAGAGGTTATAATGCTTTTAAACAAGTTACTGAGTATTTAATTACAGGTGAAATTGGGTATATTTCTAGTTATAAAGAATGCAGAAATAGGATAAGTAAGTTAGATAGAAGAGATACTATAGAATATATGTTAAAGGAATTTGTTAAATGAGAATATTAGGAATGGACTATGGAAGTGCTACTTTAGGTATAAGTGTAAGTGATGAAAGTAAGACTATAGCAAGTCCTATTAAGACTATTAGATATAAAAGTATGGATGATTTACTTACTGAAATAGATTCACTTTTTAAAATTTATAAATTTGAATCTATTGTACTAGGAAATCCTATTAATTTAGATGGGAGTATTAGTAAGAGAAGTGAAGAGACTTTTAAATTTAAGAGTATTTTAGAAAGTAGATACAATATTCCTGTCATTTTAGAAGATGAAAGACTTACTACTGTTATTGCTGAAAATGTTTTGATTAGTAATAATACTAGTAGAAAAAATAGAAAAAAAGTTATTGATAAAATGGCTAGTGCTTTAATTTTACAGAGTTATTTAGATAGGAAGTGAAGTAATGGAAAATAATAAACTTAAACTTATGGAAAACGGAGAAGAAGTAGTTTATGATATACTTCTTAATATAGAAGACGTGAACGGGAAAAATTATGTTGTTTATACAAAGAATGAAATAGATGAAAATAAAGATATTATTACATATGTAGCAGAATATAAATTAAATGAGGAAACTGGTAATATTAAACTTATTTCTATTAAAGATGATAAAGAATGGGAATTTGTTAAAGATATTATTAATTCAATAGATAATGAGGAGTAGTTATGGAAAAAGGATTTAGTATAAAAAGGTTAATTGTAATTATTATTTTATTAATTTTATTAGTTATATTTGCAATGGTGGGTGTGTTCTTTTATGAACTTAAGCCAGTAAGTAAGAGTGGAGAAATTAAAGATTTTATAGTAGAAAGTGGAAGTAGTGTTAATAGTGTTTTTGAGTCACTAGAAAAAGAAAACTTAATTAAAAGTGCATTTTTTATGAAAATATATAGTAAACTAAGTGGAGGCTTAACTATACAAAGTGGTTTATTTAAAATTAGTCCTAGTATGGATGTTACAGAGATTTTTGATATTTTAAATAAAGGTGGAGATAATGCTAGAGGAGAAGTTAATCTTACTTTTAAAGAAGGAGATAATGTAAGAGATTTTGCAAGTTTAGTTAGTGAAAACTTTGATATTTCTAAAGAAGATGTTTTTAATAAATTAAAAGATACAGAATATTTAGATAGTTTAATTAGTAAGTATTGGTTTTTAACTGATGAAATAAAGAATAAAGATATTTATTATAGTTTAGAAGGGTATTTATTTCCTAATACATATGCTTTTTATAAAGATTCTAGTTTAGAAGAAATTATTAGTAAATTTTTAGATGAAACGGAAGAAGAACTTAATAAGTATAAAGCAGATATAGAGAAAAGTAAGTATAGTGTTCATGAGGTTTTAACTCTTGCAAGTATTGTTGAGTTAGAAAGCTATGACACTAAAGATAGAAAAGATATAGCTGGAGTATTTTTAAATAGATTAAATGATGGAATGCCTTTACAAAGTTGTGTTTCAACATATTATGCATTTAATATAAATATGGGAGATAGAGATTTAAATCAAAGTGAAATAGATGACTGCTCTAGTAAATATAATACAAGATGTACAAGTTTAATAGGACTACCTGTTGGGCCTATTGGAAACCCTGGACTTACTTCTATAGAAGCTGCAATTAACCCAAATAAACATAATTATTATTATTTCTTATCTGATAAAAATTTAAAGACTTATTTTTCAGAGACATATGAAGAACATGAAAGAAAACAAGAGGAACTAGAAGATGCAGGACTATGGCTACAATATTAATAGTTTAATTAGTGATATGGAATGTTTTGCAAAACGCGAAAACATTCCTATTATGCTATCTAGTGGTATAGAATATTTAGAAGAATTTATTAAGAAAAATAATATTAAAAGTACTTTAGAAATAGGTACAGCAATTGGTTATAGTGCAATTAGAATGAGATTATCTGGTACTAGTGTTAAGAGTATTGAAAGAGACGTAGTAAGACACGAAAAAGCAAAAGAGTATGTAGAGGCGTCAAAACTAGATAATATCAGTTTAGTTTTGGGAGACGCATTACTTATAGAAGAAGAAGGGCTATATGATCTAATTTTTATAGATGCAGCTAAAGCACAAAATATTAAGTTTATAGAAAAATATAAAAAGAATTTAAAAAAGGACGGATATTTTATTATAGATAATGTAGACTTTCACGGGTTAGTTGGAAAAAGTGAGGAAATAAAATCAAGGAATTTAAGAGGGTTAGTTAGGAAGATAGAAGCATTTTTAAGTTATCTTAGTGAACAAGATGAATTTAGTGTTACAAAAGTAAGTGTAGGAGACGGACTTATTATTTTGAGGAGGAAGTAGTTATGTTTTATATGATTCCTAATAGTAAAGATATAAGTAAATTTAATGAAGAGTTAATTTTACCTTTAGAAGGATATAGTATTGGTTTTGACATTTATTTTAGTGCTCTAGAAATAGAAGAAATAAGTAAAACAAGAAAAGTAAATGTTATTATAAATAAGTTTTTTCATAAAAAAGATATAGATAGTATAGATAGTGTTTTAGAAAAGTTAGAACACGTTAATTATTTTTTTATTGAAGACTTAGGACTTATTAATAAAATAGATAAAGAAAAAATAGTTTTATCACAAAACCATATTATAACTAATTATGATAGTATTAATTATTTTAAAGAAATAGGTATTAAAAATGTAGTGGTATGTAATGAACTTACTAAAGAAGAACTTATTAGTATAAGAGAAAAAACTAGTAGTAATTTATTTTACTTTTTTATAGCAAGAAATAATTTAATGTATAGTAAGAGACACTTACTTAGTAGTTTTTATGAGTATAAAAGTTCATTTGGAGAAAAAACTAGAGTTATTAAAGAAAAGGTAAGTGGAAAAGAATTAATTATTAAAGAAGAAAATGATGGAACTTTAATATTTGATAAAAATATTTTTAGTGCTAACTTATATATGAAAGAGCTAAGTGGATATAATTTTATTATTAATTTTAGTAATATGAATATAGATGAAACTAAAGTTATTTTAGAAAATTATAAGAGTGATAAGTTACGAGAGTTATTAAATACAGATGACTATTTTTTAAAGAACAAGATTATTTATAAAGTAGGTGATAGAAAGTGACAGAGATTTTAAGTCCAGCAGGAGACATTGAAAGACTTAAATGGGCTTTTAGATACGGGGCTGATGCTGTTTATTTTGGAGGCTATAATTATAGTTTAAGAGCAAATGCTACAAACTATAGTATAGAAGAAATAAAAGAAGCAGCGGAGTACGCACATAGTTTAGGTAAAAGAGTATATGTTACAGTAAATATATTAATGCATAATGAAGACTTGGAGGGGTTAGATGAATATCTAGAAACTTTAAGCAATATCGGGATAGATGCATATATTGTAAGTGATGCTTCTGTTATTAAAAGAATTAAGGAACTTAAGTTAAAGCCAGAAATACATATAAGTACACAAGAGTCTAGTGTAAATAGAGAAACAGTTAAGTTTTGGAAAAGTCTAGGCGCTACTAGAGTAGTTTTAGGTAGAGAATGCTCTAAAGAAGATATTAAGGATATTAAAGAAAACGTAGATATTGAACTAGAGATGTTTATACACGGAGCAATGTGTACTAGTTATAGTGGAAGATGTGTGTTATCTAATTATGTTACTTATAGAGATTCTAACCGTGGTGGATGCTCTCAAGTATGTAGGTTTACTTTTGATATGGATGAATATGGAGACTATCAAATTTGTTCAAAAGACTTAAGTATGATTGATTATATTAAAGAACTAGTAGAAATAGGCATAGATTCATTAAAAATTGAAGGCAGAATGAGAAGTTTATACTATATAGCTACAGTAGTAAATGCATATAAAACTATAGTTACTAAAATTAATGATAATACTTTAACTCAAAGTGACATAGAGTATTATAAAAAAGTTATTAATAGAGTTAGTAATAGAGAAAATACTCCTCAGTTTTATAATAAAGAACCTGGAGTAAATGAACAATATTATAGTGGACGAGAAGAAGTTACTAATCAAGACTTTTTGGGAATAGTTTTAGGTTATGAAGAAGGTGTAATGACAATTGAACAAAGAAACTATTTTAAAGTAGGAGATGAGGTGCAAGTATTTGGACCAAATAGCATTAAGAATTTTAAAGTAGAAAGTATTAAAACAGAAGATAATATAGAAGTGGAAGACGCTAAACATCCACAAGAAATATTAAAAATTAAAGTACCATTTGAGGTACAAAAAAATGATATTTTAAGGGTACCAATATATTGACAAAAAGAGTGAATTTTGGTATCATTGATAACTAGTTAAAGGAGAAATGACAAAATGAAAGAAAAAAACTTTTTTTTAACAAGTGAAGGTTATTTAGAACTTGAAACTGAACTAAATTATTTAAAGACTGATAAGAGAAATGAAGTTTTAAATTCACTAAAAGAAGCACGTGCTTTAGGTGACTTAAGTGAAAATGCTGAATATGATAGTGCGCGTGAT
>CANPXI010000006.1 GCA_947585885.1 uncultured Bacilli bacterium | reverse complement strand
CTAGATAGTGTCTGAGATTCATACATAAGAACAACAAAAGAATACATTGGAAATGCAAACTCAATACATAACTTAGGAATTAAATCAAAAGAACTTATGTTAAAAGCAACTAAACAAATAGCTGAATGTTTAGGATGTAACTTTAGAGAAATAATATATACAAGTGGAGCAAGTGAATCCAATAGTACTGCAATAAAAGGTGTTGCATTTAAATATAAAAATAGAGGTAAACACATAATAACTACTAAACTAGAACATAAAAGTGTCCTAGAAACTTTTGAATACCTTGAAAAATGTGGCTTTGAAGTCTCATACTGTCCTCTTAATGAAGACGGAATGATAGACTTAAAAGAACTTGAAAACCTAATAAGAGAAGACACAATACTTATAAGTGTATGTGCAGTAAATAGTGAAGTGGGTTATAAAAGCCCATTAAAAACTATAAGGCAAATAATAAATAAAAAAAATAACAAAGTAATATTCCATTCAGATATGACTCAAGCACTAGGAAAAATAAAAATAAACTTATCTGACGTAGATCTTGCTTCTTTTAGTAGTCATAAAATATATGCACCAAAAGGAATAGGTATTCTTTATAAAAAAGAATCTTTAGAAATAGAACCTCTTATATATGGTTTAACCGATAACTGCCCTTACCGTGGTGGAACCCCAGCTCTACCCCTAATAGTATCTCTTTCTAAAGCAATAAGACTATCTTATGAAAACTTAGACGAAAACTATGAAAAAGTTCGTAAACTAAATGACATACTAAGAACAAACCTAAAAGATATGAATGTACACATAAACTCAAATAACTTATGTATTCCACATATGTTTAACCTAAGTTTACTAAAAATAAAAAGTGAAACATTTGTAAGAGCCTTAGAAAAAGAAGAAGTATATATAAGCACAACAACCGCGTGCTCTAGTTTAAACGCAAGCACAGTACTAGGCGCAATCTATAATGATAAAGAAATAAGCACAACAAGTATAAGAATAAGCATAAGCCCTTACACTACATTAGAAGAAATAAACAAATTCATAAAAATATTTAAAGACACATATAACTACTTACTTTTAAAGGAGAATTAAAATGAAAAAACTAATAATGGTAAAATATGCAGAACTTACAACAAAAAAAGATAACAGAAGTTTTTTCATAAATACCCTAGAAAAAAACATAAAAAAAGCCTTAGAAAACTATAACATAGAAATAAAAAAAGACTACTTTAGAATGTTTATAATACCTAGTGAAGATGACATAAATGAAGTCTTAAACATACTAAAAAACATATTTGGAATTCATGCTTTATCTCTATGTTATTTTACAACTGATAAATCTCTAGACAACATATATGAGTTATCAAAATGTGTTATAAAAGAAAATACTACATTTAAAGTAGAAACAAATAGAAGTGATAAAACATTTGAAATAAAAAGTATGGAACTAAGTAGACTAGTAGGTTCTTACTTACTAAAAAATGTAAATAACCTAAAAGTAGACGTACATAACCCGGTAGTAACAGTAAATATTGAAGTAAGGAAAGAAGGAGTCTATGTCTACGGTTTAGATATAAAAGGAAAAGGTGGTTACCCAACAGGTACTCTAGGTAAAGCCCTACTTATGCTAAGTGGTGGAATAGATAGTATAGTTGCAGGGTATCAAATGATGAAAAGGGGAGTCACTTTAGACTTTGTATACTTTGAAAGTTTACCTCATACTAGCCTAGAAGCAAGACAAAAGGTAATAGACCTAGCAAAAGTACTAAAAAAATATGGCAACACTGGTAAACTATATATTGTCCCATTTACTAAAATACAAGAATCTATCTATAAAGACCTAGATAACACATATATGATAACTATAATGAGAAGAATGATGTATAGAATAGCTGAAAGACTTATAAAAAGAAAAAAAATAAATGCCATAGTAAATGGTGAATCTGTAGGTCAAGTAGCAAGTCAAACATTAACTAGTATGAAAGTAGTAAACAATGTAACAAACTATCCAATATTAAGGCCACTATCTTCATTTGATAAACTAGAAATAATAGAAATAGCAAAACAAATTGGAACATATGATATAAGCATACTTCCATATGAAGACTGCTGCACAATATTTGTTCCACCTCATCCAGTAATAAACCCAGATTTAACCCATGCTATAAAAGAAGAAGAAAAATTTGATTTTTCTTTAATAGATGATGCAGTAAAAAACATATTTATAATAGACTTAAATAAAGAAGAAACATCTGACCTTTTATAGTATAAAAATAAAGTTCTTTTACATAATAAATAATAGGTGACAAATAATGAATGATAATCCTATTTTAAAAAGACTAAAAGAAGAAACAGAAACAAAAGAACAAATAGATAAAATAACAAACAATTATAAAAAAACAATAAGATTTAACAAAAAAGAAAAATAATTTACATTTTTAAGTTATTTTTCTTTTTAATTATTGAGAAACAAAAATCAGTTGTGATATAATCAAAATAGATAGTAAGGGAAGTGGTTAAAGTGAAAGTTCTATGTATAGGACACGCTAGCTATGATATAAGTATGGTACTTGATAATTTTCCAAAAGAAAATACAAAATATAAACTAAAAGACAAAGTTGAGTGTCCAGGTGGGCCTGCACTTACAGAAAGTATGTTACTTTCTTCTTGGGGAGTAGACACCTATTATGAAGGTGTACTAGGTAGAGACACATATGCAGCACTAATACTAGAAGAATTAAAAAAAAGAGGAGTAAACACTAAATACGTAAAAATAAAAGAAACAATAGAAACAACAAAATCATTCATACTTATAAATAAACAAAATGCATCACGTACATTATTTAATTGTACACTAGATGATACAGGAGTACCTCTAAGTGAATACGACTTTACTCCAGACATAATACTTATGGACGCTGAACACTATAACCTAGCCATAAAAGCCTGTGAAAAATTTCCAAATGCTATAAAAGTATTAGATGCAGGCTCACCAAACCCTGAAACAATAAGTCTAGCAAGAATATCAAACTATATAATATGTTCAAAAGAATTTGCTGAAATGACTTCAAAAAGAAGAATAGACTATCAAAACCCAGACTCGCTTAAAGAAGTATTAAATACATTAGGAGAAATGTTTAAAGGACAAATAGTAGTAACTGGTGAAGATAAAGGTTGTCTTTATAAAATAGAAGATAAAATAAAAATGATGAGTGGTATTAAAGTTCATGCAATAGATACAACTGGAGCAGGTGACATATTCCATGGTGCATTTGTATATGGACTTACAAAAAATTTACCACTAGAAAAATGTTTAAAAATTGCTAACATTGCAGCAGGCCTTTCAGTAAAAACTTTAGGCTCATCAAATAGCATTCCAAAAATAGAAGAAGTATACAAAATATATGAAAAAAATAGATGATCCATTTATAAGTATCTACCCAAGTGTAGACTTACATGGACTAGATAGAATATCAGCAAGAATAAAAACAGAAGAATTTATAAATGATAACCTAAAACTAAAAAACTATATTGTAGTAGTAATACATGGAATAGGAACAGGCTCACTAAAACAAGAAATACATGAATACTTAAAACACAATAAAAGAGTACTTAATTATAAATTAGATAACCAAAATAATGGAGTAACAATAGTAAAACTAAAGGAGAATTAGTATGAAAAATAAAAAAGGATTTACGCTTACAGAACTACTTGCTGTAATAGCTTTAATCGGAATAATAATGATGCTTATAACACCAAATATATTAAAACTATTTAATAGTTCAACTAAGCAGTTATTTTATGACGAAATACTAACACTTTACAACAATGCTTATTCAACATATATTTATCGTTCAAGTGAAGGTGATTACAATAAAAATTTCTGTGTCGGAAAAGAAACAAAATCAAATCCTATGGACATAGAAGAACAAGAAGACTTTTATTATGATGTAACAGTTGATGCTAAAGGCAATGTAATTAGTTTAAAAGCATCAAATGAAAGATATGGTTTTACTTTAGTAAACTCTTCTGGAATAAAAAAGAATACAATAAAAATATCAGATATAACAAATCCAATTGATATTACTTGTAATGGATCTTCACAATTACCTGAAGAATCACTTACATGTATAATAACTAATAGTAAAAGAGAATGTAACATATTTAACTTCTCATACAAAAGAGAAGAAGAAAAAGCTTAAAATAATTGAATAAATATTAAAATTATGATATATTTAATACAGGAAATGTTCAGAACTCTGAATGTTTACCCAATTTTTGGTAAACATTAGCCCCAAAGGCTAATGTTTTTTATTATTCTTTAAGTAAAGCAATGATGATAATAACAAGGAATAATATCATACAAATGTGTTTCAGCACACTTATTATGAACCTCTTACTATTCATATGAAGCCCCTCCTCTCAAAAAAAGAAAAGGCAAACACCAGAGTCTAAGCATCCCCTGTAAAACATACACTAACACACATAAATACTAAAAGTCAACACCATCAAAAATTCAATTTTGTAACCACTTTTAGTATTTTATATTGCACAAAAGTATCCTTAAAATTTAATTTTGATATCATTTTCACTAATTTTAATATCCCAAATTTAAAAATTGAACATATAAAAAAAGTTAAAAAATTTGTCAAAAAATATAAGTAAAAGTATAAAATAAGTAATTGACACTAACAAATAGATAAACTATAATTGAAGTATAAATAATAAGGAGAACAAAACTATGAATGAAATAATCTCTTTCGAATTTGTGAAACTCGGGGGGGGTTACTAACTAACTCTCATAGTTTTTTAATGCACACATAGATTTTTTTCTATGTGTGTTTTTGTGTGTAAAAAGAAGGGAATAGAAATGAATAAAGTAAATAAAAAATATTTAATAATAAGTATAATAAGTGTATTAATAATATTATTAGGTGTAACTGCCGCCTATTGGATAGCAAAAATAACAGGTGATGGTAGTCAAATAACAGTAACAGTAGATACACTAAAAATAAAGTTTACTGATACACAAGAAATAATAGATAGTGAAATATATCTAAACTGGTCAACAAAAAAAGAATTCACAGTAGAAAATGAAAGTGATCAAGATTATATATATAATATAAATATAGAAAAATTAACAAATAATTTAGTAACAGATACTTTAGAATATAAAATAACATCAGATACTGGTTTCACAATGGATGAATTTAAGCCAGTAGAAAAATGTACACAAGAATGTATTCAAACAATAGCAGAATCGATAACAATAGGGCCAAGAAAAACACATACATATGAAATAGAATTTAGATATTTAGAATCTGAAACACTAGATCAAACACAAGACATGGGAAAAACAGTAAGTGGAAGATTATCAATAACAAAAGATACAAACTCACTTTTAGTAAAAGACTTTGGAGATATAAAATTTTCAGATGCAGAACAAAGAAAAACATTTGATACAGTATTATCAGAAGGAAAAGTATATTATGAGGATGGAAACTACACAGAAGATGGTAAAAAAGTCTACTATTTTACAGGAGCAGCAGACAATAACTGGTTTAAATTTGCAAACTATTGGTGGAGAATAATCAGAACAAATGAAGACGGAAGTTTAAGACTATTATATGCAGGAACAAGTCCAGATACACAAGAAGGATATATAGGTGGACAAACATATTCATATAACGGAACGACTTATAATAACGCTGCCTATGTAGGCTATATGTATGGAAATTTAGGAAGTTTAACATATAACAGAGATAATACCACAGATTCAGAAGTAAAAAAAACAATAGATAAATGGTATCAAGATAACATATTAGCAAGTTATGATAAATATGTAAGTAAAACAGCAATATATTGTAATGATAGGGCAAATGATAATTATAATCCAACCATTGTGATGTATTATGCTGCTAGCAAAAGAATTACAAATAAAGCAAGCAGTTATGGTGGTGCCTCACAAGCATCACTATATAGACCATCATTTAAATGTGGATTAAATTATAACAGTAAGCCTTTTTCAGATTCAAATACTGAGTCCGAAAGAAAAAAAGACTTATTTACAGCAATAAATAACGAAGGAATAGGAAATCAAAAATTAACATACCCGGTAGCCTTGTTGACTGCTGATGAAGTAGCATTTGCTGGAGGATTATGGTCAACTGATGCACCTAATACGTACTTTTATTTAAATAGTGAAGGTAATAGTGTAACCGGAGATAAGTGGTGGTGGACAATGACTCCGTATGGCACTTATTCTGGAGGAAATGCATATGTATTTAAAGTTCAAGGTTCTGAAAATCCTGGTCATTTAGTTGATAATGGAGTTGCTGCTTCACATGTCATACGTCCAGTATTATCAATAAAAGATTGTGTAAGAATAAAAGGTCAAGGAACAGTAAAAAATCCATATGAAGTAGCAGATGATATTAGTTGTGAAAAAGAAACATTATCAAAATATTTTGCTAATAAATATAGTAATGCAACTGAAAGAACAGATTTTTCAAATATAGAACAACAAGGTGAAGTACATAGAGAAAGTGGAGCATACACTGAAGATATAGATGGTGATGAAGAAGGAGAAGAGGTTTATTACTGGACAGGAAATGTAACAGATAACTGGGTACAATTTGCAGATATATATTGGAGGATAATCAGAACAAATGAAGATGGAAGTTTAAGACTTTTATATGCAGGAATAGAAACTAATACAACTGAAGGATATATTAATCCAACTGGTGGTCCAAGTCTAAAAGGAAATTATTCATATAATAGTCATTACGGTAATGATGATACAATATATGCGGGATACATGTATGGAACAACAGGAGACAAAAATAATGGACTAGAAAATAATAGAAAAAATACAGAAAGTTCATCTATAAAGAAAGAAATAGATACATGGTATGAAACAAATATAATCAAAACGGATAATCAAAATTATCAATATAGTGATTATGTAAGTAAAACGGCTATATATTGTAATGATAGAAGTAATAATAGTTATGCACCAACAAGCCTTATGTATTATGCTGCAGGGGAAAGGTTAACAACATTAGCTGATAATTATGGAGGAACTTCAAAAGAATCTCAATATAGACCATCATATAAATGTGGAAATACATTTTCTGGAACTTTACATTTAAATTCAAGTGAAGCAGATAAATTCACAACACCAAATAGTAAAGGTATAGGTAATCAACTATTAACATATCCGGTGGCTTTAATGACAGCAGATGAAGTAGTATATGCTGGTGGTAAATTTGCTATTAATAACAAAGATGCATATTATTATTTAAATAGCGATGGTCTTAGTGTTGTTGGTTCAAAATATTATTGGACTATGACACCTTTAAATTATATAGATGGTGCAACTAATGTTTTTGGGGTATATGGTTTAAGTAATTATAGAGGCAAACTTAGTAATCAACCTATTGGATATAGTGACGATAACGTCATCCGTCCAGTTCTCTCTCTAAAGTCATGTGTTAAATTAGCTGGAACAGGAAGCACAACAGACCCATATATACCAGTAATAGATGATAAATGTGCTGCATCAGATAATTAAGAAAGGAGGTATATTAAATGAATAAAGTAAATAAAAAGTATTTAATAATAGGAATAGTAAGTGTATTAATAATATTAATTGGACTTAGTGTAGCCTACTGGGTAGCAGTAGTGCAAGGTGAAGGAAGAGAAATGACATTTACAGTAGAAACACTAAAAATAAAATTTACAGATGATGAAATAATAAATGATACAGATATACCTCTAGGATGGACAAAAATAAAAGAATTTACAGTAGAAAATCTAGGGAAAAGTGATTATATATATCAAATAAATATAGAAGAATTAATAAATACATTAGTAACAGATAGTCTAGAATACAGAATAACATCAGAAGATGAAACAGCATACAAAATGGAAGACTATAAACTAATACAAAAATGTCCAGATAAATGTACACAAGTAATAGGAAAAAGTATATCAATAAAATCAGGAGAAACACATAGATATCAAATAGAATTTAGATATCCTAATAAAGAATTTGAAGATCAAACAGATGATCAAGAAAAAGAATTCAAAGGAAAATTATCAATAACAAGAGGAAAGAAGAGAGTATTAGCAGATTTCTTTGAAGAAAAATATCCTAATGCTACATCAAGAAAAGATTTTAAAAATGCAGATGAAGAAGGAGCAGTTCATATAGAAGAAGGAGATTATACAGAAGGAGGAGCAAAAGTATACTACTGGACAGGAAATGTAAACGATACTCCATATGATAACTGGGTAAAGTTTGGACAAGACTCAAGTGGTACTGATTTATGGTGGAGAATAATCAGAACAAATGAAGATGGAGGATTAAGACTCTTATATCATGGAACAGGACCTGATGTAACAAATGCATATATAGGAACAAGTGCATATAACTCAACATCTAATAATCCAATGTATGTAGGATATATGTATGGTACAACAGGAAATAATAATACTGGATTAACAAACAATAGAGCAAATTCAAAAGATTCAACAATAAAGGGAGTAATAGATAAATGGTATGAAGATAATCTAAAAGTAAAAGGCTATGACAAATATATAAGTAAAACAGCTATATATTGTAATGATAGAAATACAAAAGGTTATCAAACTTCTAGTATAATGTATTATGCAGCATATGATAGACTATATAATAAAAATCATCCAAGTTTTAAATGTGGATTAGACACATCAGAAAATTCACCAACTTTATATAGTACAGCAAGCACAGAAACAGAAAGAAAAAGAGATATGTTTACAACTAGTAATAGTTCTGATATAGGAAATGAGCAATTACAATATCCAATAGCCTTAATGACAGCAGATGAAGTAGTATATGCAGGCGGATTGTACGGACAGAATTCAAAATCTTACTATTATTATAATAATGCAAATGGTAATTCTATAGATGGTTATTGGTGGACAATGAGTCCATATTTCTTCAATGCGACGTACTCATACGTGTACGGCGTTACCAATAACTCTAGTTCTAACTTACCTGGTAATTTAAGTGGTTCGGGTGCGGGAGGTTCGACCCCTGTTGTCCGTCCAGTCCTATCTATAAAAGCATGTGCAACGTTAAAAGGTAGTGGAACAACAGAAGATCCATATATACCAGAAATAGATGATACTTGTGCAAAGGCAGATAATTAGGAGGTATATAAAATGAATAAAACAAATAGAAAATACCTAATAATAGGAATAGTAAGTATATTAATAGTACTAATAGGAACAACACTAGCATATTGGCTAGCAGATATAGAAGGTGTAGGAGAAGACATAACAGTACAAGTAGAATCATTAAAAATAATATTTACAGATGGAGAAACAATAAATGAAGAAATAAGTGTAGGATGGACAAAAACAAAAGAATTTACAGTAGAAAATCAAAGTAAAACAGATTATACATATAATATAAATCTAATAAATTTAGTAAATACAATAGTAACAGATAGTTTAGAATATAAAATAACATCAGAAGATGATGAAGCATATAAAATGGATGAATTTAAACCAGTACAAAAATGTGAAACATCTTGTTATCAAGTATTAGGAGAAAACATCACTATAAAAGGTAATACAACTCATACATATCAAATAATATTTAGATATAAAAATCTAAAATATATAGACCAAAGTATAGATATGGGAAAACAATTTACAGGGAAGTTATCTCTAACAACCTCAACACCAACATTAGCAGAATTCTTTGCGAACAAATATAAAGATGCAACATCAAGAGAAGATTTTGCAAACGTAGATGAAGAAGGAGCAGTACATAAAGAAAGTGGAGAATACACTGAAGATATAAATGGAGACGGAATAGGAGAAGAAGTATATTATTGGACCGGAAATGTAAATGATACTAAATATGATAACTGGGTAAAGTTTGGAACAAATGCAGAAGATAAAGACCTATGGTGGAGAATAATCAGAACAAATGAAGACGGAGGATTAAAACTTTTATATCATGGAACAGATCATACTTCAACACAAGCATATATAAATCCTTTAGTTAATAAAGGCTATATTCAATATAATTCAACTTATAATAATACAATGTATGTAGGATACATGTATGGGACAACAGGGAGTTTAGAAAAAAATAGAACAAGTCAAAAAACATCAAGTACAATAAAACAAACAATAGATAAGTGGTATGAAGAAAATTTACTTCAAATTTATGACAAATATATAAGTAAAACCGCAATATATTGTAATGATAGAAGTAGTGATGGATATCAATCAAGCGGAACAATGTACTATGCAGCCAATTATAGATTATATAATAAAAATCATCCAACATTTAAATGTGGTCTAAATACAACAGGAAATACGCCGACCTTATATGTAGATGCAACAACAGAAGGTGGAAGAGAAAAAGATATGTTTACCGGTAAAAATACAAAAGGAATAGGAAATCAAGCATTAGAAGATAAACCGGTAGCTTTAATGACAGCAGATGAAGTAGTATATGCTGGAGGATTGTATAGTAATAATTCGAAATCTTACTACTATTTAAACAGTAGTGGTAGTAGTTCTGTTCAAGAAAGTTGGTGGTGGACAATGAGTCCGTATTACTTCGATGGCAGTGGTGCGGTCGTATTCGACGTGAGTGGCACCTCTACTAATCCGGGCTACTTGAATAGCACTTACGTCAGCAATTCAAGTTTTGTCATTCGTCCAGTTCTATCCTTAAAGTCATGTGTAACTTTAACAGGAGATGGAACTGTAGATAATCCTTATATTCCTCATTTAAGTGATGAATGTGAACTTAAAGACAATTAAATAAAATGTATCAAAATAAGATACATTTTTTCTTTATATTTGATATAATTAAAATATGAATAAAAAATATTATATATATAAATTAAATTTATTATTATTAAATATATTTTCAATATTATTACTAATAGGAGTAATTTTATTTACAGGTATAATATTTTATATATTTAAAATAGATATATCATTTAATAATATAAATATCTTTTTACTTCTAATTTTATATTTTCTTTATATGATAGCCCATGAATTACTTCATAGTTTATCTTATTGGTTATATGGCGCTAAATATAAAAATATTGTTTATGGTATGGCTATAGAAAAAAGTATATTATATTGCTTATGTAAAGAAAACATATCAAGAAAAAATATATTAAATTCACTTATGTTTCCATTATTTTATTTAGGAATAGTTACTTATATAATTAGTTTAATTATAAAAAGTCCATACTTACTAATATTATCTATATTTAATATTTCAGGTTCAATTGGAGACATATTTATGTTTAATTTTATTCGTAAACTTGATAAAACTGTAGAATATTCAGAGTTTGATGATGAAGTGTCTTTTGGAATATACACGGATAAAATAGATATAGAAAAACCATTTGGACTCATTTATGTAGGAAAAACAGAGAAGTTAAAAAGAGAAGACTATACTAAGATAAAAATAAGTAAAGTTAGCTATTTATTAATAGTTGTAGTTTTAATTAGTTTATTTGTATTATTAATTTAAACAATTGAATAAATATTAAAATTATGATATATTTAATACAGGAAATGTTCAGAACTCTGAATGTTTACCCGTTATGGATAAGCATTAGACTTATTAAGGTCTAGTGTTTTTTACTACTATAAGTAATGCCACAAGGACTATTACTTCTAATAATATTACACAAATGTGTCTAAGCACATAAATTATGAAAGTCTTCCATTTCATGTAAAGCCCTCCCTTCGTTCAAAAGAATAAAAAGATAGGCAAACACCAGAGTCTAAACATCCCCTGTAAAACATACACTAACACATATAAATACTAAAAGTCAACTCCACTAAAAATTGAATTTTGTGGCTACTTTTAGTATTTTATATTGCACAAAAATACTCTTAAAATTTAATTTTGATATCATTTTCACTAATTTTGATACTTTAATTTTTAAAATTAAACATATAAAAAAAGTGAATAAAATTAAATTAAAACACTATAATATTAATGGAAGAGTTAATGAGTGAATTTAATTCTTCCTTTTAATTTTAATTGACAACTAACGAAAAATAGGGTATTATTTAGTAGTAGCTGATAATTATGGAGACATACTCAAGAGGCTGAAGAGGCGCCCCTGCTAAGGGTGTAGGTCGGGAAACTGGCGCGAGAGTTCAAATCTCTCTGTCTCCGCCATTAAAAAAATTAAACCCTTTATAGGGTTTTTATTTAGTTTAAAGAGGTGAATAAATATGTACCGTTTTGATACAATGAGTGAAGAAGATAGAAAAAAATATTATAAAATAAGAGAAGGACTTGTCTATGGAGACATAGAAGAACTTATAAATATTGTAAAAAACATAAGTGAAGAAGAAGTTATAAACTACATAAAAACTTGGAAAAGAGTTTGCAAAAAATATAGAGAAAAAACAGTTCTTAGAGAGGAATTAATAAAAGAACAACAAGAAATGCTTGAAATAGAAATGGAATTACTTGATATTAGTAAAACAGATAGTTTAAAATTATAAAGTATTGGGTGGCAGTTCTAAAGTATGTTTAACGTTTTTCTTAGGAAAAATTATTTTCCAAGGAGAAACGTTTTTATATGTAAATAAAACATTGTAGTCTTTATCTAGTAGAACCACATCTATATTAGTCCTCATAAAAAAAGTATGAATGCCATTAGTATTTTTAAGTAAAAAGGCATAATTAAAATTTTTTTTACCCATAAGTCCAATTAATTTAGTAAAAAAAGAATTTGCTATAACAATATCCATATTTTTAATATCATTTATACTATTCATACATTAATATTAGCACATAGAATTGACAAAAGAAAGATATTTTTATAAAATTATAATAGGTGAGAATATGAGAAATAATAAAGGACAAGCACTTACTGAGTACATATTAATAATCGCTCTTATAAGTGTAATTGCAATAACTCTAGTTAATACATTTGGAGGGTATCTAAAAGATGCAATAACAAAAAGTGGATGTGAAATATCTGCCCAAGAATATGTAAAAGGAGATAAACCAGGTGAAGGTTACTGTAAATAAATTAGGTTTTACTCTAACTGAAGTATTAGCCGTAATAGCATTAATTGGAGTACTTATGCTTCTTATTGTGCCCAATTTAACAAGCGTATTTGGTAAAAGCGAAAAAAATGCAATGAAAGTTCAAGAAAGTGAACTAAAAGAAGCAGGACTATTATACCTAGAAGACTACTGTAAAAATCCTTTAGGAAACAATACTTGTCCAGGAACAATTAAAAGAAACTCAGATCTCACATATTCTGGCTACATAAATCTAAGTGCACTAGTAACAAACGACTACATTGAACCGATTTCACTAAGAGGTAGTAACTGTAATGGCTGTGTAATCTATGAAAACAACAAAGCAGCTGCTTACTTAGTTTGTGAAAATGGTGAATATGAAACCGAGTCTGATGTAGACTATAAAACTAAATGTAGCATTAATTAGGAGGAAGAATGAAAAAAAAGGGTCAAGCACTAGTGGAATTCGTTATAATACTACCAATAGTAATATTCCTATTTTTTGGAGCAGTAGACTTTGGAAGAATAATACTAAGAACAAACGAACTAGAAACCCTAACTAGTGATGTAATAGACCTATATAAAAATGGTTCCTCTTATGAAGAAATAAATAAATTTTTAAAAGAAACAAACAAAGATAACACTTTAGAAGTAAAAAACAAAAACAACGAATATGTAGAATTTAACTTAAAAAGTAAAATAAATTTCATAACTCCAGGACTATCTAAAATACTTGGTAAAGACTATGAAGCAAAAGTAAAAAGAGTGATATACTATGAAAAATAAAAAAGGACAAACTCTAGTATTATTTATAATATTTTTACCAGTAATAATAATATCATTTGCTTTTGTAATAGATGTAGGACTTATGTATAATGCAAAAATAAAAGGAGAAAATCTACTTAAAGAAGCAGAAAAAGAAAACATAGATATAGTAAAGTACTTTAGTGATAATGGTATAGAAATAAAAGAAATAAAAACTGATAAATGCACTAAAATAAATTATGAAATTAGTAGCATATTTGGACGTGTTTTAGGAATGGATACTTATAAAGTAGAAATAAATAATTGTTAAATAAAAAGGAATGAGAGTGGGTATGACAAAAGAATCAAAAACAATTTGTATTCATAGTGCTAAAGGTGGCTTAGGTAAAACCACACTAGCACTTAATCTTGCAGGTGTAAGTAGTTCGTTAGGATATAAAACACTACTACTAGACTTTGATATGCATAATGGTACACTTGACATGATAATAAATGAAGAAATAAATAAAACAGTCTATAACTTATCAGATGACTTAATAAATAATAGATTTAAAAAAGTAAGTGACTATGTATACAAATATAATGATTTAATAGATGTCTTACCAAGTCCAAAAGACCCTCGTCAAGGAAATAAAATAAATAGTAGATACATTAGTCTAATAATTGAAAGAGTAAGATCTTCTTACGACGTAGTACTAATAGATACAAGTAGTGAAATGGATGAGATAAACATAGAAACACTTGATAACTCAGACTTAATTCTATTTATAATAGATAACGACGTATTCACTTTAAAAAACACAAGAAACATACTAAATATATTTAATGACTGTAACATAACTAACTACAAAGTATTACTTAATGATACTTTAAGTTTTAAAACTCCTTACTTTAGCATGCAAGACATAAAAAAAATAATAGGCTCAAATATAGATTACTATTTAGGAAGAAGCATGTTTATAAAAGACATATCAAGTTACTTATATAACTGTAAAATTCCATCTCTTTTAAATGGTTTTAATAAAAAATTTAAAACAGAATATAACACTATGAAAATGATTATAGAAGATTTAAAAAGAGGTGAAGAAGAATGAAAAAGAAAAAACTTAGCGAAGTCTTTGAAATAAACACAGAAACTAAAGAAGTTGAACCTCTTTCAGACTATGAAATATTTAAAGATAAAGATTTACTTGACTCATTAAGAACAAAAATAATAGAGAACTTAATAGATACAGAAATACCTTCTTCAGCTTCCCTAAACGAGTACATTAATAAAGAAATAGATAGAACAGTGGAAGGATACGACTTAACTAACCTAGAAAGAAGTCACTTATATAATTTAATAGATAACGAAATAAATGGTTATGGCCCTCTTACAGAACTATTAAAAGACAAAAACATAACAGAAATAATGGTAAATAGCCCAGATGAAATATACATTGAAATTGATGGACGTTTAATAAAAGACGAAAGTGTATCATTTATAAATGACGAACACATAATTAGAACAATACAAAGAATGATACAACCTCTTGGTAGAACAATAGATGCAAGTAGTCCAATGGTAGACTCAAGACTAAAAGATGGTTCAAGAATAAATGCAGTAATCCCACCACTTAGTCTAAAAGGTCCAATAATTACAATAAGGAAATTTAAAGAAACTGCTAGTACAATAGATGACTTTTTAAGAATGGGAACAATGACTCCCTATATGGCTCGTTTCTTAGAAGCCTGTGTTCACGGTAGACTAAATATGATAATATGTGGTGGAACCGGAAGTGGTAAAACAACACTATTAAACATACTAAGTAGTTTCATAAGTGACCACGAAAGAATAGTAACAATAGAAGATGCTGCAGAACTAAAACTAATGCAAGAACATGTAATACCTCTAGAAACTCGTGTGGTAAACTATGACTCAAAAGGTGAAATAACAATAAGAGATTTAGTAATAAATGCCCTACGTATGAGACCTGATAGAATAATTGTAGGTGAAGTCCGTGGAAAAGAAGCATTTGATATGTTACAAGCGATGAACACAGGTCACGATGGTTCTCTTACAACAATGCACGCAAATGGTCCATTAGATGCACTAAATAGACTAGAGACAATGGTACTAATGAGTGGCTTAGATATTCCAATAAAAGCAATAAGAGAATACATATTTAATGCAATAGACCTAGTAATAAATATAGAAAGACTAAATGATGGTAGAAGAAAAGTAGTATCTATTAGTGAACTAGAAAAAATAGAAGACGGTTCAATTGTACTAAAAGATATATTCGTCTTTAAACAAGATGGCTTAACTGAAAGTGGACAAGTAAATGGAGAATTTGTAAGATATGACTTTATCCCTAAAGTACTAAGTAAACTTAAATCAAAAGGAATAACAGACATAGACTACATATTTGAAAGTCCTGGAGGTAAGAAAAATGGAACAAGACGTAATCGTTGAATTATTAGTAGTTCAAATAATAGTAATAACTTTATTAATAATAACTATTCTTTATATAATAAAAGCAAGACATAACATAAGTCTAGAAAGAAAATTTAATAAATACACAGTAAAACCTCTTAACACTAACGAATTATCAATATTTGATAAACTAGTACTACTACTAAATAACTTAGTAAAAAAAGTATCAAACATAATATCAAAATCAAAACTACTTTCAAAATATGCATCAACTTATGAAAAACATATAACCTATGACGATTTAGAAACAAGAAAAGGAATAGACTACATATCAGTAAAACTACTAATTGGTATTTTTACAGTACTCTTATTTATAATAACAGAAATGTTTCAATATAGTAAAATATCTATAATAGGAATTATTTTGTCATTTCTAGTAGGTTTCTTCATAATAGACATATTTGTACTAATAGAATATAACAAAAAAAGAAAACAAATAAGTGAAGACTTACTAAAAGCAATAATAATAATGAACAATGCATTTAAAAGTGGAATGAGTATAATGCAAGCAATAGAAATAGTAAAAAATGAACTAACTGGTGCAATAGGTGATGAATTTAAAAAAATATATTTAGATATGTCTTACGGTCTAACAATAGAAACTGTATTTGATAGGTTCTATAACCGTGTACAACTAGAAGATGCAAAATTTATTACAACTTCTTTAACACTACTAAACAAAACAGGTGGTAACATAGTAAAAGTATTTAAAAGTATAGAAAGAGAATTCTTTGACAAAAAGAAACTTACTGATGAACTTAAAACAACAACCGCATCAAGCACATTTGTATATAAACTATTACTAATAATACCATTTATAATATGCTTTCTTATATTCATACTAAACCCAAGTTACTTTAACCCACTATTTAAAACAGAACTAGGTATAATGGTAATTTTCTTAATCGCACTTCTTTACGTATTATATGCTATCATAATAAAAAGAATAATGAGGATTGATATATAATGAATAATAGATTTATAGAAAAAATATATACAAAAAAAAGTATAGAAAGAATAAAAAGAAAAATATCTTTACTAGGAATATATAACAAAATAGAATGGGTAGACTTTATGAATACTCGTCTAGTTATAAGCCTAATAATATTCTTTGTAACACTTCTTATTAGCCCTTATGCTTTTGTACTAAGCCCACTAATAACTTTAATATTCTATATTGGAATGGAATACTTTGTTCTAGACTATAGAATAAAACAAAGAATATCTAAACTAGACTATGAAGCATTATTCTTTTTTGAAGTACTAACTCTTTCCCTTGAAACAGGAAGAAACCTAAAAAACGCGTTAGACCTAACAGTAAGGAATATTGATAGTGAATTATCAGACGAATTTAAAGTAACACTAGAAGCAGTAGAATATGGTAAAACATTAACAGAAGCCTTAACAGATATGAAAAAAAGAATACCAAGTGACACAATAAACAATGTAATACTAAACATTACTCACTCAAATGTATTTGGTAGTGAAATAATAGAAACTCTATATAATCAAGTAGACTACATAAGAGAGAAAAAACTATTTGAAGCAAAAGCAAGAATAGCAAAAATGCCAATAAAAATAAGTATAGTATCTGTAGTATTCTTTATACCAATAATACTACTATTAATACTAAGCCCAGTGCTACTAAACCTAATCATTTAAACGCTTTGTGCGTTTTTTCTTTTAAAAATATAAATATTATAGTAAAATGTAATTAAGGTGATAATATGTTAAACGTAAAAACAGATTCAAGAAAAATAAAACCAAGTGACACATTTGTGGCTGTAAAATGTGCAGTAAATGATGGACATGCATATATAAAAAGTGCAATAGAAAAAGGTGCAACAAGCATAGTAGTAAATGATAGTTATAATCTAGATAAAGAAGTACTAGAAAATAAAAACATAAAAATAACTAAAGTAAAAGACACAAGAATTTATTTAGAAAATTACTTAAAAGAACATTACTCTAAACTAATGGAAGAAATGCGTATAATAGGAATAACTGGAACAAACGGAAAAACTACAAGTGCTTACCTAATATATACTCTACTAAATAGTCTAGGAATAAAATGTGCATATATTGGTACAATAGGTTACTACCTAAATGAAAAAGTATCATCTCTTCCAAACACAAGCCCAGACATATGTGACTTATATGACTTAATAATAAATGCAAAAGATAATGGCTTTAAAACAGTAGTACTAGAAGCTAGTAGTGAAGGCTTAATAAATAATAGATTAGAAGGAATTCCTTTTGACTATACTATATTTACAAATCTTACACAAGACCACTTAAACGTACATAAAACAATGGATAACTATAGAAAAGCAAAACAATTACTATTTGAAAAACTAAAACCAAATGGGAAAAGAGTAGTTAATATAGATGACTCATATAGTAAATACTTTATTGGAAAAAACACTATAACATTTGGTAAAAAAGAAAGTAACTATCAAATAATAGACTATAAAGTAGAAAACCAAAATACAATAATAAACTTAAAAATAAATAATAATGATGTAACTATAGAAAGTCCACTACTAGGTGAACATAACATTTATAACTTACTAGTTGCTTTAATAATAGCCCTAGATTTAAATATAAATCTAAGTGACATAAAAGAAAAAATAAAAACAATATCTTGTCCTCCAGGAAGAATGGACACTATTAAATGGAATGGAAACAACATAATAATAGACTATGCTCATACACCAGACGCTCTAGAAAGAATAATAAATTCTGTAAAACCAATAACTATAGGTAAAGTATACACAGTATTTGGTTGCACTGGTGATAGAGATAGAACAAAAAGACCTATAATGATGAATATTGCATCTACTTTATCAGACAAAGTAATAATAACAAACGATGACCCACATAACGAAGATCCAGAAAGTATTCTAAAAGATATACTAGAAAATAATAAAAATACTAACTACGAGGTAGAACTAGATAGAAAAAAAGCAATAGAAAAAGGAATAAACTTACTTACAACTAACGATACATTACTAATACTTGGAAAAGGCCACGAAGAAGTAATGATAATAAAAAATGAAAGAATTCCATTTAACGATAAAGAAGTAGTTAGTGATATACTAAAAACTAAAAACTAAGAGTTATCTAAAACATAACTCTTTTTAATTATAAAAGTTGAAAATATCGAAATAAAGTGCTATAATCGTATCTAGAGCGAAGGGAGGGAAGAGAAGTGACTTATGTAGAAGTAAAGAATGGTAACATCGAAAGCGCATTAAAGAAATTTAAATTAAAAGTACAACGTAGTGGTATCCCTTCTGAAATGAAAAAAAGAAAAGAATATTCAAAACCAGGAGTAGTAAGACGTGAAGCTAAAAAAGAAGCTATCAAAAACGCTAGAAGAAATAACAGAAGAAACAATAGAAATTATTAATAGAAAGTGGGTAATATTATGACTCTTTATGAACAAATAACTACTGATATGAAAAATGCAATGAAAAATCACGATAAAGAAACTCTAAGCACAATAAGACTATTAAAAAGTGCAATTGATTTATACAAAATAAATAATAAAATGGATAGATCTAATGTAAGTGATGATGTAGTAATAGAAGTAGCTAGTAAACAAGTAAAAACTCATAGAGAAAGCATAATTGAATTTACTAAAGCCGGAAGAATGGACTTAGTAGAAGGCTTAAATAAAGAAATAGAAATAATTAGTAAATATTTACCAACACAACTTACTAAAGAAGAAATAGAAACTGAAATTAATAAAATATTTGATAAAGTAAAACCTGAAAGTAAAAAAGACATGGGAAAAATAATGAAAGAAGTAGGAGTTACTTTAAAAGGTAAAGCCGATATGAAATTAGTAAGTGAAATAGTAACACAAAAATTAGGTGCTTAAAAAAGCATCTTTTTTCATATAATTACTAGGTGATATAAGTGTTAAATAATCTTAAAACATTTCTAAATAATGAAGACTATAGACTAAGTATAATCCCATCCGGTGTACACGTCTTATCATACACAAGAATAATAGATATAACTGATAATGAATTAAAACTAAGTCTAGGTAAAAAACTAGTAACAGTAAAGGGAAGCAACCTAAAAATGAAAAAACTAGACAAAAAAGAACTACTAATAAAAGGAATAGTAAACAAACTAGAAATAAATGAATAACACTTGTTTAATAAAAATAAAAGTAGATTACCTAGAACTAACAAAATACTTAATAAGAAATGAAATATACTTTGATAACTTAAAAAACAAAAATGGTTACTTAACACTTAGAATAAATAACAATGATTTATGTGTTTTAGAAAAAAAATATAATGTAGAAGTTCTAAAACAATATGGACTAAAAGGCTTAATAAATTTTATAAAAAAACACTACATAATAATTTTATCTCTATTACTTTCTTACATATTACTTCTAGTTCTATCTAATGTAATATTTGATATAGAAATAGTAACAAATAATATGGACTTAAAAAACAGAATAAACTTATATTTAAAGGAGAATGGCATAGAAAAATATAAATTTATGAAGTCCTATAAAAAACTAAATGAAATAAAGAATATAATACTAGAAGAAAATAAAACAACATTAGAATGGATAGAAATAGAAAAAATAGGAACAAAATACAAAATAGATTTAACTGAAAGAGTAATAACAAATAATATAGAAGATGAAACTCCTAAAGACTTAGTCGCAAGTAAAGATGCACTTATTAAATATATGGTAGTAAAAAAAGGTACACCAATAAAAGAAGTAAACGAATTAGTAAAAAAAGGTGAAGTAATAATAAGTGGCCTTGTAACAAATAATGATAAAGTAGTAAGTGAAGTAAAAGCGAGTGGTGAAGTCTATGGTGAAGTCTGGTATACAGTAACAACTACTGTTCCATTTAATCATATAGACTATGAAAAAACAGGAAAAATAGTGAATCACATATATATGAATATATTCGGAAAAAAATTAACCTTATTTGGTCACTACGAAACATCCACTTCTATGAACACTGAAGAAGTAATAATAAATAAACCATACTTATTCTTTACAATAGTAAACGAAAAGAAAGAACTTTACACTTACAAAAAACACACCCTAACAAAAGAAGAAGCCCAAAATGAAGCAATAAAAAGAAGTGATGAAAGTATCAAAAGAAAACTAAAGTCTAACGAGTATATAATAGATAAAAAAGTTTTGAAAAATAAAGTATATAGTAGTAAAATAGAATTAGAAATATTTTATAGAGTTTATGAAAGTATAGGTACTCTGAAAGAAATAGAAAAAAAAGAAGAAGAAGGAGAATAAAAATGGTAAC